>OMIE01000032.1 GCA_900299025.1 Burkholderiaceae bacterium | reverse complement strand
ATTGCAGTTTTGCCTGGCGATGGGATCGGCGTCGAGGTGATGCAAGCATGTTTAAATTTACTGCAACATTTGCAAAACCAAGCAAGTGATTTTCGCTTAAATCTTAAGCAATACCCAGCAGGTGCGGCTCATTATCGGGATTTTGGTGATGCCCTCCCCCAAGCTACTTGGGAGGCCTGCCGCGACGCCGACGCTATTCTTTTTGGTGCGATGGGACTACCTGACGTTCGCTACCCAGACGGTACGGAGATTGGGCCGCAACTCACACTTCGTCAAGGCCTTGATCTGTTTGCTGGCGTGCGACCCATTAGGGCTGTACCTGGCGCACCGCTTGCATTGGCAGACAGCCGAGCCGAAGCTATTGACTTTGTCATCGTACGCGAACAAAGCGAGGGATGGTTTTTTGGCCGCTACCACCCGGAGAAGATCCCGAGTGCTGGCGCAGATGAAGCCTACGACCTAGGCCGTGTTACCCGGCATGGTTCGGAGCGGCTTTTTCGATTTGCCTTTGAACTTGCCCAGACACGCAGTCACAGAGCCAACCGACAAGCGCGAGTTACCTGTGTCGATAAATCCAATGTTCATCGTGGCCAGGCATTCATGTTGTCAATCTTTAAGGAAGTCGCTCAATCCTTTCCACAAGTACAAGCGGATCAGTGCTATGTTGATGCAATGGCGCTCTATTTTGTGAAACAGCCATGGCTTTATGATGTCTTGCCTACTGAAAATCAGTTCGGCGATATTTTGTCCGATCTCGGTGCTGCGCTAATTGGCGGTATGGGGATGGCGCCTTCTGCGGATATCGGACTCTCGCATGCCTTGTTTCAACCCTCGCACGGCACTGCACCCGATATTGCTGGACAAGGCATTGCAAATCCTACAGCGATGTTTTTATCAGCTGCGATGATGTTGCATTGGCTCGGTACTCGGCATCAGGACGCATCCTTGCTCCAGGCAGCCATTCGCATCGAACGAGCAGTTGACCGAGCCTATTCTGACAAGGCGCTACGAACACCCGATCTCGGGGGCAGCCACAGCACCGCGGAAGTTTGCCAAGCGGTGATCAAAGCACTTTAGGAGCACAGCATTTACTGCTCTTCGCGCAAAGCCACACGTCTAATTTTCCCCGAGATGGTTTTCGGTAAGCTTTGGCGAAACTCGATCTCTCTAGGATATTTGTAGGGAGCCGTTTGTTCTTTCACAAAATCTTGGATCTCGCTGGCCAGTTCATCGCTTGGGCTGAAGCCTTGCGTTAAGGTTATATAAGCCTTCACGATTTCACCGCGCATCGGATCAGGCTTAGCGATCACTGCAGCCTCAGCGACTGCGGGATGCTCAATAAGGGTTGACTCCACCTCAAAAGGACTAATTCGGTAGCCCGACGACGAGATGATGTCGTCTGATCGGCCGACGAACCAAATGTAGCCATCCTCATCCCTGGTTGCGGTATCACCCGTGTAATACCAACCATGACGGAATACCTTTGCCGTCGTTGCTTCGTCTCGGTAGTATCCCCGAAACAGTCCTGGGGGATAGGGGTCGGTGATTTTCACCGCGATATGGCCTACTTCGTTTGGGGGCAAAATCTGCCCTTCCTCGTCAATCACATCCACAATCAATCCGGGACAAGGCTTTCCCATCGATCCAGGTCGAATAGCCATACCTGGGAAATTGGCAACGATATTGATGGTTTCAGTCTGCCCATAACCGTCATAAATATCGCAGCCGGTTGCCTGCTTCCAAGCACGCATCGCTTCAGGATTGAGCGGCTCGCCGGCACCAAAGCAATGACGCAAGGAGCTGAAATCAGCACCGGTGAGATCAGCTTTAGCCATGATGCGATAAATGGTAGGCGGGGCACAAAAGGTAGTCACTCGATGTTGAGCAATGATCTTTAAGTGCATGGCCAGATCGAAACCGTCACCGTCATAAAGCACAATTGTTGCGCCAGCGAGAAGGGGCGGATACAACAGGCCCCAGGCCGCCTTAGCCCATCCGGTGTCGGTAAGTGTCCAGTGCACATCGGATTCTTGAAGGTCTTGCCAATACCGAGCGGTAATCCCGTGAGCAAGCGCATAAGCATGGTCGCGAGCTACCATTTTAGGCATGGAGGTTGTGCCCGAGGTGAAATAAATCAGCATGCTTTCATCTGCGCGCGTTGGCTCATTAGCAGCTCGATCGAATTGATCACTTGCATTAGCACAAAGTGATTCGAAGTGTTCCCAACCCGGTCGCGCTTCGCCGACCAAAATACGGTGCTTAAGGCTTGGACATTCAGCCTGAATCGACTCGATAGCAGACGCATGCTGACTGGCAACCACGGCAAGCTTTGCATCAGAACGATCGATCCGATAAGCAAGATCCTTGGCTTTGAGTTGGTTGGTACCTGGCATTGCAATCGCACCAATTTTTGTACATGCCAAAATGACAAAGTACCAAGCAGGGATGCGAGGCAATACAAGTAAGACCGTATCGCCCTTTCGAACACCCATTTTAAGAAGCGCGTTGGCAAAGCGGTTGGACTGCTTTTCAAGATCGCTATAGCGGTAATAATTCACCTGGTCGCCCGCGCGGTTGATCGCAATTAAGGCTGTCTTGTCAGCACTTCGCGCGCGTTGACCAACGACGTCAAAGGCAAAATTAAACGTTTGTGGAACTGCAAACGAAAAGTTAGTTCGCGCCGACTCGTAATCAAAGGGTGGGAATGATGGGTTCATGCTCTGCTATCTCCTTCGCATCGTTCTACATCATATTATTCATGCCGAGCTTGTCATCCTGCAGGTTCAGGTTGCAGTGTTGCGTGATCAATGCCGTGACGCTCTCTTAGCAATTGTTGTATCGATCTTAGACTTAGAGGCCATTGCTCGAATGATTGAATCTGCAAGTGGGCAGTCATCGTGATATGTCCGGGTGCGGTCTCCCAGATATGCAAATTGTGAACATCAAGGACATTGGGATCAGCGAGTAGGGTCTGAGCAACTTGGTTGAAGTCGACCGTGCTCGGAACCTGCTCCATCAGGATGCGATACGAGTCGCGCAGCAGCATCAAGGTTGAGCGGAGCAAAAGCGCGCATACAAGCATCGATAAACACGGATCGATCAGGTAAAAACCCGTCAACCAAATCACGAGGCCTGATACAAGGGCAGCAATCGAGCCGAGAAGATCGCCCATCACATGAACCAAGGCAGCCTTGGTATTTAAGCTCTCCCGATCTCGGGACAGCAGCCAGGCTACCAACAGGTTCACGACAAGACCGACAAAAGCAACCAAGATGACCTGCTCACCTGCAACCGCCTGCGGCCTGAAAAAACGCGATAAGGACTCGGCGAGGATGAGTCCTATGAGCCCCAGCATGGCGATCGCGTTAACCCAAGCAGCGAGCACCTCAATACGACCGTATCCATAAGAACTTGTCGCTGATGGCGCTCGTCTTGCTAATCGTTGAGCGAGCAAGGCCAGCATAAGAGAGCTTGCATCGGTCAACATGTGACCGGCATCTGCCATCAAGGCAACTGAGCCGGCATAGTGAGCTGCGACCCATTCGGCTACCGCAAAGCCAAGCGTTAGCAAAACTGCAAGGCCAAGCGCCCCGCTGCCCGCGTTAAGGCGAGCATGCCCGTAAGAGGCGTCGAGCCAATCGTGGCGATGGAGATCTTGCGTCATAGCAAATTAAGCCTAACAGAACCACACCCATGCGATGAAGCCCCGTGGGACGATATGCCTTCGAACGTTGATTCATCAATCAGCGCTACAGTGC
Organism: Burkholderiaceae bacterium; assembly: GCA_900299025.1. Classification (GTDB taxonomy): domain Bacteria; phylum Pseudomonadota; class Gammaproteobacteria; order Burkholderiales; family Burkholderiaceae_E; genus UBA3064. Next base: position 13,661 of record OMIE01000032.1, on the reverse strand, counting down.
ACTCTCGATTTTCGTGACGAAACCTAAAAGAGGAGTGGTACATGTTTTCACACATCATGCTAGGCACCAATGACATCGAGCGCTCGAAGACTTTTTATGACGCTGTGCTTGGCACACTTGGCGTTGGCCCAGGCCATATTGACCGCTATCGTATTTTTTGGCGCACCAAAACCGGTGTTTTTTCGACATCCTTACCCATCGACGGCAATCCGGCCTGCGTTGGCAATGGCAGCACCATTGGTTTTGCCTGTAGTTCGCCAGAACAGGTACAAGCCTGGCACGAGGCAGGGATTACCCATGGCGGCCAAGCGATTGAAGACCCTCCGGGAGTCCGTGAAGGCCCCGCTGGTAAGCTTTATCTTGCCTATTTGCGCGACCCCGATGGCAATAAAATTTGTGCGCTTTATCGGATGCCCGCTGCCTAAGCACCCTAGCATGCGGGCCTAAGTCAGCGCAAAACTCTAGATGTGGAAACACTGCAACAGTTCGCCGCAAATAATTGTTCCTCAAGATTATTTGCTCTATGCTGGGTTGGTGTTTCCCTTATCAAGGAGTTTGTGTCATGGCACCAGTACCCTTTAACCCCGTCGAATGGGCAGGCGCTATCGTATTGATTTGCCTTGTTGTCGCCGCTGCACTTGGTGGTGGCTTCACCCTGATTGATTCGGCCAATCAGATCAAACAGCACTTTGATCCCGCCCAAAAAGCAGCCAGGGCACGCAAAGAAGAAGCGATACGCAAAGCACAAATGCTTGCTGCCCTTAGAGCAGAGTTGGAAGCCAAGGCTAAGGCTGCGTCGCAAACTGAAACAAAGGCTTAACGTATGTCGAAGCTGCAATTCATCAATCCCAGGGGGCTCTTCCAAGGGTCTTTTTCCCATGTTGCTACTGCGCAAGGCGGCACGACGATTTACATCTCGGGCCAAGTTGCTTTTGATGAAGAAGGCAAAGTGTTTGGCAAAACTTTTGAAGAACAATGCGAAAAGGTTTTCGATAACCTACGTCTTGCGCTTGCCGGCGCTCATGCAAACTTCTCGCACATCGTGAAGATGAATATTTATGTTCGTGACCTAACCAGCCAAAAGCTTCAATCCCTCAGGAGCATTCGAGCGAAACACCTAGGGTCACATCAACCAGCGAGTACCCTGATCGCCACACCCGGCCTTGTCCACGAAGACCTGATGCTCGAAATCGAAGCGATTGCAGTGATTGCTAACGAAGCCTCTTAATCATCCAAAACTTCACGATGTCGAGATGACGGCCATGCGCTTCGACACGGGCCAGTTCCTCGAAACCCAGCTTGAGGTAAAAGCCTGGAGCTTGAAAACTCAGGGTAGTAAGGTAAATGTTTTTACAGGAGCGCTTTGTCGCGCTTTGCTCAAACGCTAGCATCAACCGACTCCCAAGGCCCTGCCGCCTGTACCTTGCATCGACCCACAACTGTTCGACTTCGGCACATTGTCCCCAGGTGCGCCCCTTGAGACCCGCTTGCAAAACCCCTCGATCATCGACTGCTTTTAAGCAAAGCGACTCGACGTCGTGTAGCGCTTCGCTCTCTATATTGTAACGATTCAGTCCTTCATCGATAAGCCTTTGTGCAGTTTCATCGGCTAGATCAATTCGCCACACCATGAACGCCGTCCTTCGAAAAAACGATTCGATCATCGCAAGTGACTGTTTAAAGCTCATCGATGCGATCGATCCTATAGCTTATGCCAAAACACGCAACCATATCGACGGAGCTGTGACTCGCCTTTCGCCATGGATCACCCATGGCGTAATGACGCTGCGTGAGCTCGCAACCATCCTAGCCTCAAGGTATCGCCTTCCGGTGCAGCACAAGCTAATTTACGAATGGGGATGGCGCGCATACTTTCGACATGTCCACAGTCACCGTCCCGAATTGATGACAACATCGATGCACTCGGGTCCCTTAGCCGATCATGCGTACGCTCAACAAGCACCTGCAGCCTTGATTCAAGCTCGAACGGGCGTTCCGGCGATCGATAGGGCCGTACGCGACCTTTATGAGCAAGGCTATGTTCATAACCATGCAAGAATGTGGCTTGCAAGCTTTTGGGTCCATATCTGTCGTGTTCGCTGGCAAGCCGGTGCAAATTGGATGCTGAAACATTTGCTTGATGGCGACATGGCAAGTAATGCGCTCAGCTGGCAGTGGGTTGCGGGTACTTTCAGCAAAAAGCCCTACCTTTTCAATGCTGAGAATGTGGCACGGTTTGCCCCCAAAACCTGGTGGAGTCCGGGAACTACGATTGATCAAGATTATGCATCGATTGAGCGAATCAGCAAAGGGGGTCGATTACCACAATGGCCCGATGATGTAGAGCCACGGTGCGAGCCGATTTGCCTGGCGCCTTCATCGCTTCAACAGGAATTTTTAGTAACGTATCGGATAAAAAATGCTTATGATTATTTTAGCGAGGAAAAAGCTAAGGATTCGGCGCTTGAAAAACCAAAGTCCATTCCTAAGCCTTACCTGATCGTCCACCCTTGGGCAATCCGTCAAACGAAGCCCCTACTTACCGATGGCAAGTGGCACTTGCTTGGATTCATCCCTAGCGATACGACATCGATTCATTGGAGCCTAAACCGATGGCGCTGGGTGTTGGATAGGATGAAAGAAACATGTCACGATATCATCATTGGATCACTCCAGGATTTATATGCATTACAAAGCAATGCAAGCTCGCTTCATACCTGGCATGATATTCATTTGCATGATTATTGGCCCTCATTCGTGGAGCAACATCATGAAGCGGCACTTTTCCCAACGACTGATCGATTTCATGCCTCCTTTTCGTCGTGGTGGCATGCGATCAGTCGTAAAAAGATTGAGCTACATGATTTGCTGTCTTGCCATGTTCAATCCAATGAAGGCTGATGCTCAGCAGGCGATCAATATCCCTGTCAATCATGGCCCAAGCGAACATGTAACTGCCTGGTGGTGGATCGGAGCGTCACGCCAACAGCACCCGTCTGATCACATCGCACCGGCGATTCTTCTTTTACACGGATGCGGCGGCATGCTCAACCGTCAGGGCCTACCCGATCAACGCATGAGAAGCTATGCCGAATTGCTAGCCAAGATGGGCTGGCATGTGCTGGCCTTAGACTCTTTTAGCGCTCGAGGTGTGAAGGAGATTTGCACAAGAGCCCGTGGAGGCAGGGCTCAAGTCAGTCAGACATTACGAAGAGCCGATACGGCTGCTGCGATTGCCTGGCTTAGCCGGCATGAGGCTGTCGACAAGAACCGCCTTGGCTTGATGGGCTGGTCTAATGGTGGCACCACGGTGTTAGCCTACACACACCACGGTGATCCGCCCGAACTACAAGCAATTTATCCGGGTCTGCGTGCAGCCGTAGCTTTTTATCCAGGATGTAACGATCGGGAACAGCACGGCTATCAGCCCGCAATGCCCGTGCTTTTATTGTTGGCCTTATCGGATGACTGGACACCACCCGAACCTTGCTTGCGTCTAAAGTCTGAGAATATCAGCATGCTCGGATGGGAAAACGCCTTTCACGGCTTTGATGGTACCGCAAAGCTGCGCTTTCGAACCGATATTCGTAACGGTATAAACCCTGAAGGCGTTCATCAAGGTGCAAACATTCAGGCAGGGGAAGAGGCCCGTGTAAGCCTCATCGAATTTTTCGCACATCACTTTGCAAGCAAATAGATTGCTAGCTAAAACACTTATCCTTTAGTGGCTCTCGCGACAGATCTCACCACGAGGAATCGGGCGATGAACTTACGTCACTTGCGCTACCTTGCAGCATTGGCACGAGAAGGGAATTTCCACCGCGCTGCTGCAAGCGCCCACATCAGTCAGCCAACACTTTCTGCTGCCATCCGCTCGCTTGAGCGCGAACTCGGTGTTGAGCTTGTGCGACGTGATCACCGCCGCTATCAGGGCCTAAGCGCTGCAGGCTATGTGGTGCTCGAGCGTGCACGCTCTGTGCTTGATACGATGGACGGACTTATCGAAGAACTAGAACACTCATCCAATGACATTCGCGGCCACTTGCAGCTTGGTGTTATCCCTACAGTGGAACCTGCTGCGGGGCTGTTGAGTGCTGCTTTGAAGCGACGACACCCTGGCATTACCCTCACCCTATTATCAAAAACTTCCGATGAAATTGTTCGAGGTATCAACGACCGTAGTCTTGATGGGGGGCTCAGCTACGCGCCAAGCCGCAGCGACAAGCGTCTCTTGTTTCGTCCACTTTATGCAGAACGTTATATGCTGCTCGCCCCAAAGCAACTGCTGCGATCCTATCGCGTGATTACCTGGGCACAAGCTGCTTCACTACCGCTGGTTTTATTGAACCGGGACATGCAAAATCGGCGACTGATTGATCAACATTTTGCAAATCTGCAATTGACCGCTCATGTCAATGCAGAGGCCAGTACCCTTGTGTCTGTCCTTGCCCAAGTCAAAGCCGGACTTGGCGCGGGCATTGTGCCCGAGGCATTTGTCAGCATGATCGGACCACTTCCAGGACTTCGAGCGATTGCCTTTGGAGGCGGCGACTTATCGCATCCGATTGGGCTTTTGCTTGCCAAACGCGAACCACTGCCAAGCCTAAGCCATGCACTGGCAACATTGATTGAGACCGAAATTAGTTGGCAAGCGCTATAAGCGGCCTTAAGCGTTAAGCCTGATCAACGGTTGATAGATTTCTCTAATCAACTGCTAAAAAATCTGATTGGACGCCGCGCCGACTTTGTGCGGACAATCGTCGCTTATTAGCGTTTTGACCGCTTTGATTTCAGGCACGCGTACAGAGGAACCGTCCCATGCATCACGATGCCAATCATTTATCGAGTCGAGGCCTTGAGCTTCCTCCTACGGAGCTGCTTATCGACGGTCGTTGGGAGGCTAGCGCAAGCGGGCTTCGCTTTGACAGCATTGACCCGGCAACCGGCCAAGTCATCACAAGTATTGCCCGCGGACATGCAACTGACGTCGACAGGGCCGTGGGCGCCGCGCGGCGAGCACTCGAACGCAAAACCTGGCGCCTCATGTCAGGCGCACAGCGAGGCCGCTTGCTTTATCGCTTGGCGGAATTGCTTGAACAAGACCGTGAAACTATGGTTCAGCTAGAAAGCATGGACGCGGGCAAGCCGCTTGCAGCGACCAGGCGACAAGACCTTCCTGCAGCCATAGACTGCTTGAGATACTACGCGGGTTGGGCCGATAAGCTTGAGGGGCAAGTGGTTTCAGCGCGATCTGACGCCCTCACTTACGTGCTGCGCGAAGCCGTAGGGGTGGTCGGTGCCATCGTGCCATGGAACTTCCCCTTAATGAATGCAGTTTGGAAAATTGCTCCAGCGCTTGCCTGTGGATGCACCATCGTGCTGAAGCCGGCCGAGTTAACACCGCTTTCTGCGCTTCGACTTGGTGAACTTGCCCTACTTGCAGGATTGCCCGAAGGCGTATTGAATATCGTTCCTGGTTTTGGTACGGAAGCGGGAGAGGCACTGATTCGACATCCAGGGGTCGATAAGATCGCCTTTACCGGCTCACCCCAGGTTGGCAAGCACATCATGCGAACCGCCGCCGAGGATTGCAAGCGCATCACGCTCGAACTTGGGGGCAAATCGGCAAACATCGTTTTCGCTGATGCGGACCTCTCAGCATCCGTCAAAGCGTCGACCTCGGGCATCTTTTTCAACGCCGGTCAGGTTTGCTCTGCAGGCTCGCGAATTTTGGTCGCAAGGCCTATCTACGAAGATTTTGTCCGTGCATTTTGCGAGCGCGCCGCGCAAATCAAGCTGGGCGATCCCTTTGAGTCCGGTACAACCATGGGTCCGGTTATCTCGGCTCAGCAAAAAGATCGCATCTTGAAAGCGATTCACCATGGCCAGGCTGAAGGTGCCAAGCTTGCGCTCGGCGGGGGCGACCCTGCAGGCGCCGGGTTTTTCGTGCCCCCTACCGTATTCGTTGATGTTGACAACCGAATGTCGCTTGCGCAGGACGAAATCTTTGGGCCAGTCGCAAGCATTATACCCTTTGACACCGAACAGGATGCCATTGGTATTGCTAACGACTCTCGTTACAGCCTTGCTGGGGCAGTTTGGACGCGCGATATTGACAGGGCGCACCGTGTCGCCTCTGCTGTACGATCGGGCACTGTGTGGGTTAACACCTTTGGGCATACTGACACCAGGCTACCCTGGGGCGGCTTTGGAAAAGATTCAGGGCTTGGTAGAGATCTTGGCAAAGCTGCACTTGATAACTATACCGATCTTAAAACCGTATGGTTACAATTATCATCGATGGCTCAGTCTTAACATCATGTAAAACGGCTACTAAGCAACCCACCTCTAGCGACGGAAAATAACTGCTGTGAGATACTTCAAGTATCTCAGGAGCAAGCCGTTTTCACTGCCACGCCTCAATCGACCAGAATCTTCAGACGCTTTAGCGCTGGCGATCACGGCTTTTTATTGTTCGCCTGCTGGCTTGTGCTCTTCAATGCCCCGACAGCACTCGCTCTGGGTTCGATTAGCACCTGGCTACAAGGTGAGCGAAACGCGACCCCACTTTTTCAAGACCTTTGTACTTCGTCGGGATCACATAGCTCGTCGCCCGAAGTCGACAAGGACAATGATCTCGGCAACATGGCCCACTGCGCGGCCTGTTATCTCACAGGTCTCTCGCCTAACCACGCATCGAGCCCCGCATTAGAGAGGCTTGCTTCGCCCGATGTTCCAGGTTGGGTCACTGAGTTAATTTTTCCGAGGCAAGATGCACGAACCCCACCCTCGCGCGCGCCACCACGAGCCTGAACGTCTGAGGTCACCGATGCCGACCAAAGGTCTTGCATCAAAAAGAGCGATGAAGCCTTCGCGAAGGGAATCATCGAGAGCGACACACAGTCGATGCGCAACTCAATAGGCGCAACTTGAGGGGAAACATATGCTTACGCACGTTAAACACAAACTTTTTCGTAACATCATATTAAGCTTTGGGATGCTTATCGGCGCTAGCGCCTTGGCTCAACCGGTCCAAGTCCAAGAGCCTTGGGTACGGGCAACCGTGAAGGGGCAACAAGCCACCGGTGCATTCATGAAACTCACAGCCAGTTCGCCGCTTCGGCTCGTCCAAGCACAGTCGCCCATAGCTGGCTTGGTCGAGATTCACGAGATGAAGATGGATAAGGATGTGATGAGAATGTCAGCGATCGCTGGACTTGATTTAACACCGGGCCGCCCGGTAGACCTCAAGCCAGGGGGGTATCATGTGATGTTGATGCAACTCAAGCAGGAAATAAAGGAAGGTGACAGCGTTCCGATCACATTGATCTTCGAGCACAAGGACGGTAAGAAGGAGTCCTTGACGATCAATGCGCCCACGCGTGCACTTGGACAAGCAATGAAACACAAGCACTGAGAGAATTGGCGATGGCAGAAGTTGAACCGGACGAGGGATCAGGCCTCGAGCAACATCTCACCCAAACGCTTGCGCTAGACCGGCGATGCTGTGGCAATTGCGTGTGGTGGGATGGAACCAGGAAGTTCGTTAAGCGCTTTCCGCAAGGAAGGCCCTCGATCGATCACCCTGCCGTCTTTTACACGCGCGTCGGAGAACAGGCGCGTGGGCACTGCCTAGCCGCAAATTCCTTAAAACATGGGGAAGAAACCAGCTACGCGACCAGTTGTCTTCAGTTCAAGGCTTTTTTCAAAGGGACCCAGGCAGACCCGAATATGGCGCTGGTCCATCTGAATCAAGCCTGCTGCGCAACCTGTTCTTGGTGGGAGGGCGAGCGAAAGCTGATTAAAAAAGAAGAACGTGATAAAGATGATCGCGTTACCAAGAAGGCATACTTTCTTCGCATTGAGCGTGAGCGTAGTTTTCGCTGCATCAATATCCGGTCCGATACCTCATCGATGTACATGAATCCTATCCAGCACTGCGATCATTATCGCTATTTGTTCACATGAGCGGGAGTCGAAACGATGAACACCGTCAAAGAATTTTTAGCATCGCGAACAAAGCCTCTAATCACAACCAGCCAAGACACATCGGTCGACGAAGCTGTCACGATCATGACGACTGACGAAATTCACAGTCTGATTGTGATGAAAGACGATCAAATGATCGGCATTTTCACTGATCGCGATTATGTCCATAAGATTGTCGCAAATAAGCGCGATCCGTCAGGACTAAAGGTTGGCGATGTGATGACTCGCGAGGTCACGACGGTGTCGCCTGACACCACGATTCAAGCTTGTGTTGCCTTGATGAGCGAAGGAAAGTTTAGACATTTACCCGTCGAGGATGCAGGTAAGGTCATCGGAATGATTTCGATGACCGATGTTATGAAGATCATGATTGACTTTCATGATCAGGATATTGAGACCTATTTCTAAGGAGAATCAAGGTGAAGCGCACCGCAAAACAAGAACTTGTTGCACTGTATTTCCGTTACCGCCAACTGATTGAAACGGTGCGCGAAGCCGCCGATTTCGAAGGATTGACCCCCGATCATGAAGAACTCCTCGATGTCGTCTGCGAGCACTGGCATGCAGGTAGCCCTTTGACAGTCCGACAGGTCATGAGCTTTGAGCATTTGGCAAGCACGGTGACGATCCATCGCCGCCTAAAAAAGCTGCGAGCGCTTGAACTCATTGAGTTGGAGACCTCTGAGGCTGACTCGCGAAAGCGAGAAATCGTACCCACCAAAAAGGCACTTGATTTCTTTTCAGCAAAAGCCAAAGCTATGCAAACAGCAAGTCGCTGAAAAATAAGGTCCTAACTTAAACCAAAGTTGCAGGCAAAGGGCTTCCAACGAGGTGGAAATCCACTTAGACTCGCGCTGTGAAAGAGACCAAGAAAACTTGTTACTGGGAGCGAGTCCGTTTTGACGGGTCGCTGCAAAACAATACCTACGTGGTGATGGACGGCGGTAAACTCGTCATTTCGACCACGTCGCTCGACATGGCCCGGATGGCATACAAACAGGCACTCGACGGTAAACACGTCGGCCAGCAGCTCGAAGAAGCGGCTGCCGGCGGAAGCACCCCGGAGCTTTGAGCGCTTTGTGATTGCAAAGAGGCCACCTGAGAGTTATTAGGTGTTAAGCCCCAAGCAAGTCCTACCTATTGCAAGTGATGGCGCCAGCGAGGAGCGCCAAAGCTCAAGCCTTGAAGCTGCGCCATTTGACGATCAAGGCATCGATCTTCGTGGCTTGCAAGCCCATTTGCGCGAACTCATCCAACATGAAAGCCTAAGTATTCGCCTTCAGGACGGCAGTCGCTATGAAGGCATGCTTCTCGATGGCTTACCACATGGCGAAGGCATCTGGACACAAGCAGACGGGACGGCCCTGAAAGCTCGCTGGCAGGCCGGCGAACTCATCGGCAAGCTTCACATCGCTTATCCGGACGGCAGCGATTTCTCAGGCCAAGTGCTTTCGGGACTTGCCCATGGGCAAGGCAGCTTACGCCGCAAGGACGGCCTCATCCACGAGGGTCAATATCAGGCGGGGCGCCCACAAGGCCTTGGGAAATTGACATGGCCTGACGGGAGAACATTTGAGGGCCACTTCGACGATATTTTTGAAGCAGATGGGCGATTGACCTGGCCTGACGGTCGTACCTACCGCGGCGCGCTCATCAAGGGTGAACTCGATGATGAAGGCGAGCTGACCTGGCCCGACGGTCGAAGCTACCGTGGCGCACTATGGATGGCCGAACCAAACGGTCAGGGTGACATGCATTGGCCTGATGGCAGTCTACACCGAGGCGAATTCAAGGCTGCAAAGCCTAATGGCCCGGGCGAAAGGCAAAGCGCCTCTGGACATCGGCTCTTGGCGACCTGGCGTAGCGGGCTTGCAGAAGGCGCGGGAACCAGCATAAGCCCGGACGGTGTGCGCACTGAAGGCAGCTGGAAGCGTGGTAAGCGCGACGGTGAAGCGATCTCTTACTGGCCTGATGGTCGCCAGATGCTCGTTGTATGGCGCGATGATCTACCCCAAGGGCTAGCGGTCATGACTTGGCCTTGCGGTAAGCAGTTGACGGGCCCGCTCGTCGATGGACGTATCGGCGGCACGGCCTGTCTGCGCTTCACCGATGGGAGAGAACTTCAGGGGCAATTCGACCGTGAGAGCCTACGCGGCCCAGGCAGGCTCACCTGGCCAGATGGGCGTGTTTATGTCGGTCAGATAACCAATGAGCGGCCTCATGGGCAGGGGAGCATGCACTGGCCCGATCAGACCGAGTACCTTGGGCAATTTCATGAAGGTCTCCCCCCCGGAGATGGCCGCTTGCGCAGCCCGAGCGGCAATCTATTTATCGGTCGGTTTGAGCGTGGCGAGCCTGCAGGTTTTGGCACCTTAACGCTCGCTGATGGCACAAGCTACGCAGGTGATTGGTTTCAGGCGGCGATTCGCGGACGAGGAAGTATGGTATGGCCCGATGGTCGTCGTTATCAGGGACCTTTTGACGGGCATACGCCGAAAGGTGAAGGAAGCTTGCATTGGCCTAACGGTAAAAGCTATGAAGGTTATATCGAACAGGGTAAACCACACAAGCAAGGCGTGATGCGCCTCGCGGATGGTCGCAGCTATGTCGGTGAGTTTGACAAGGGACGATTCCACGGCGAAGGGATTTTGTCTTGGCCTGATGGTCGGATGTATTGTGGCAGCTGGCATCAAGGCAAGCGCCAGGGGCAAGGTTTAGCCATCCTCGAAGCTGGGCTGCGATATGAAGGCACATGGCATCGACACCGCATGCATGGTCAGGGCCATTTGCGCTGGCCGGACGGACGTCGCTATCTCGGTGAGTTTCAACATGGGGCACCACAAGGCTTAGGCCAAATGGAAATGCCTGATGGGCGGCAGTTCGACGGGCATTTTCTCGACGGACTACCCCAGGGTAGCGGTCGATTGCGAGTGACAGATGGTCGAATCTTTCAAGGGCAGTGGCTCAACGGAGAAATGCTTGGCGAAGGTTTGCTTAAATCGCCTGACGGTAGCGTCTATCAAGGGTTATTCCTTGGCGAAGAACCGCATGGAGAGGGTCGTTTAGAGACTGCCGATGGCAGTGTTTACGAAGGAACGTTCGAGTACGGCAAACCACACGGACTCGGCCAGCTCATCTCACCCGATGGGCGCAGCTACCGAGGCACTTTTGAGCATGGCCAGGCTCACGGCTACGGCGAACTCAAGCTCAGCGACGGTCGGCGTTATGTCGGACAGTTTGCTGCCAAACACTTTCACGGTGAAGGCAGCTATTTCTGGACCGATGGCAAGGTTTATCACGGACACTGGCAAAACGATCAACGCTGTGGCCGCGGTGTCTATACCCTCTCAGACGGATCGCGCTATGTTGGCGAGTTCCAAGCCGACCATCCGCATGGCCAGGGCATACTTTATGACGCCCGAGGCCAGGTCAAACAAGCTGGCCGTTGGGCGGATAACCGGCTTGTTGAACCCTTGCGACTCAAGACGAGCGATTACCCATTTGAATTCAAAAAAGAAGGTACCCCAGTCGACTGACGCGCTTGGTAATCCTTGTGAATCGACTGCGCTCGGGAGAAATAGGCTCTTGCTTCTGAAAACGAGGTGAGATCACTGCTTTCGCAGGCAATGACCGATTTCGACGCCAGAGCAACCACACCGGCAGCGCGGGTGTCTTCGGCCTCACCCTCAACAATAAAGACCGCACGGTTAGAACCATTGACATACCAGGCGCCAATCACTTGGCAGCGCGCTGACTGAAACAACGCTTCGACCTGGCCCTGCCGGTCTTCAGGATGAGCCATAAACCATTCCATTGCCTCGGGCGCATAACTGACGGTGAGCATCACAAGAGCCATTCTTATCTCCAACGCTTAGCGTTTATCGGGCATTCAAGATCGATAGATTTCATCTGCCATAATTGCAATGGTACGCGCCCATTCTTCTCGGAGCCTCCTTATGCGCATTCCATTAAAGCCGAACGATTTGTCCGAGCCCGCCGAAACCATTGCAGCCATGCGCAAACGCCGTGGCGGGCCTCTCGCGAGCCTCGATCGGATTTTGTTAAATTCCCCGCCGATGGCCAAGGCCTGGAACGACTTCATGGGCACTATTCGCGGCGACATCATGGTCGACGCGAGAATCCGTGAGTTGGTTATTTGTTCACTCGCTGCCCTGCATTCATCTGACGCAGCCTTCAACCAACATCTGATCGCCTTTCGAAAGCTCGGCGGCAACGAAATGCAGGCATCAGCGCTTCGCGACCCGGTTACTGCGGTCGGCAATCGTGCGCTTTTCCCTGGCCTTGACCGCGCGATTCTCGCACTCACCGTCGAAATGACTCGCAAGACCAAAGTCAGTGACCCGGTGGTGGCTGCCATCCGCACCGCTTTCAACGAACAACAATTGCTCGACTTAATGGGTTTGATATCAGCCTACATCATGGTGTTTCGCTTTCTTGGTGCCGTTGGTTTTGCTGAGAGCGACGGCTTCCCCGAATAAAAAGGCATTGGACCTTTTGAGCGTGACGTCATTCAGCGCAGGACGCAATGGCGTCTGCCTTGCTCGGTATGGTGGCGCAAAAGCTTAGCTAATGCTGGCGCCCTTTCGCGTTCGCGGCTTTCGCTTTCAGTGGGCGGGCGACCTTGCCATGTCCTGGGCGGTTGAGATGGAAGTGCTCATACTTGGCTGGTATGTGTTGATCGAATCCGGATCGGTGAGCCTATTGGCGGTGTTTGGTGCACTCCACTACATGGGCTCCTTGATCTCACCCATTTTCGGTGTCGCCGGCGACCGCATTGGCTATGCGAAGTTGTTTTGGATGACTCGTGCTTTTTACGCCTCGCTTGCAAGCATCCTTCTAGCGCTGTCTTGGCAGGCCCTACTCTCACCGATGGCAGTTCTTGTGATTGCTTTTTTGGCGGGTATGGTCAGACCTTCAGATATGGTGATGCGTTACGCAGTTATCGCCATGATCCTACCTCCGCAGCAGCTTATGGGTGGCTTGGGCATCGCTCGGGTCACTTCGGATTCAGCCCGAATTGCCGGTGCACTTGCCGGTGCATCGACCGTTGCGGCGTTTGGGATGAATTGGGCCTATGTGGCAATCGTAAGTCTTTACTGCCTCAGCTTTATCCTCACGCGACAGATTCTTCCGACAGTGAGCTCGCAGCAAAGCCCGGCAACAACCCATAGCGCTAAACAACTTAGTGCTGCCATCAGCGACCTGGGCACAGCCTTTCGTTATGTCTGGGATAAGCCCGTGCTACTTGGCGCCATGTGGCTCGCCTTTTTGGTTAACCTGCTCGCCTTTCCCTTCTATCTCGGTCTTTTGCCTTACGTCGCCAAGCATCAGTATGGCCTTGGCCAAGAAGGTTTGAGCACACTTGCCGCAAGCTTTGCCTTTGGTGGCTTGATCGGCTCAGTTGCCCTGGGGTCAAACAAGCTTCCCATCGGCGCAGCGCGCGCCATGCTGCTCGCGGCCCTGCTATGGTTTTTGATCGACTGCATCTTCGCCTTCAACCGCGAACTTCTGCTCGGAATTGCCCTGCTCACGATCGCTGGCCTTAGTTCCAGCCTTTGCTTAACCCCGCTAGCTGCTGTCATGCTGCGAGGGACCGAGATCGCTTATAGGGGCCGTGTCATGGGCATGCGCATGCTTGCGATTTGGGGTTT
>OMIE01000031.1 GCA_900299025.1 Burkholderiaceae bacterium | reverse complement strand
TCAAATTCAATCAAGTGAGCCACCGCCTCAGCACCCGCTTTGATTTCGTTCAAGTGGACCAAGTCAAGGCGATTGGCGGCACGAGGGTCATCGATAGGTCGTTGAATTTCACCGAATGCTGCTCTGAGGGCAAGCCGGCCAATACGCCCCATGCCATTTATACCTACTTTCACATCATCATCCATCAGTTCATAATTCGATAATCATAGAAATGATTGATGACAATTTCAAGTCATTGCACTGCCCTCAAGTTGCAAGCCGCAGACCCGGCCCTCACAACAGTGGTCCGTGAGATAGGCGATCAGTTCATTCATATGGCCAACGGCAGGCCTGTAAATTAAATGCCTACTTTCCCGCTCGACGCTTACCAGGCCGGCTTGAGCGAGCTCTTTTAAGTGAAAAGAAAGGGTCGATGGAGGAATCCCGAGTGCTAGCGAGAGCTAGCTTGGCCTTAAGCCAAGGTCAGCAGCACCAATCAGCGCACGAAAAATCCTCAGTCTTGCATCTTGCGCAAGTGCGGCAAGCGCGGCCACGGCAGCTTTCTCATTCATCGTGGGAAAAAGTGTAAAGCAATCGTCCAACGAGGCCAAGCTAAGCCAAGCCTGCCTTGCTTATTTCTCATCCATGGTCCAAATGCCATCCCAGCCTCTAGTCGGCGGCTCCGCTTCCAGACTATCGATTCGCCGCAAAAAGGCTTTTGCACCGCCGCCAAGATGGGGATGGGCAATGAGCCGAAGCATCGCCAATCGCGCCTCCTCCCAGTCACCTTCACGATAAAGCGCATGAGCTTCTTCCCAATCGGCTATCCATGCGTCATAGTGGCTACGTTGCGCAGGGCTTAAGGATTCAAGCACTGCAAGAGGCTCATAAATCGATACCGCGCTGTCATAACCCTTGACCACGACCCGATCGACAAATCGAAATAAATAAGTGGTCTCGCAGGCCTTCATCACTGTTTCTGTTACAAGAATGCCAACGCCATAAAAGCGGGTAAGGCCTTCGACACGGGCTGCTAGATTCACGTTATCACCGATAGCGGTGTAAGTGCTCCGAAAACTAGAACCCATATCGCCAACATAAGCCAAACCGCTATGAATACCAATCCCAATTGCGATCCTCGGAAGCTCTCTCGCTTTGAGACTCTCTTGCAAGGCAGAAAGCCGACTGATCATCATCATGGCCGCATCAAGCGCGCGCTGCTCAGACTTTTCAACCTCAAGCGGTGCTCCCCAAAATGCCATGATCGCATCTCCGATATATTTATCGATAGTTCCTTGATGCTCGTGGATTGTTGCGCTAAGCGGTGTGAGAACTTCGCGCAAGAGCTGCGCAATCTGCTCAGGGGGCAGCTTTCTCGCAAGACCTGTAAAACCAGCGATATCGGTAAACATGATTGTCAGCTGATGCTGCCTTGCTTTCATCAAATCCCGATCGGGATCCCTCGCCAGCCGTCGCGCCACTTCTTTTGGGACATATCTTGCAAAAGTACCCTCGACCCTCTTCGATTGTCGAAATGCGCTTACCCACCGCTCTAATAATGCCGCCCCGACACCGGCGACAATGCCAAAAAGCGTTGGCGCCAAGGGCACAACCCAAAACTTCTCCTGCCACCAGTAAAGATTAAGGCCAACAATCGCTACGAGAATAAGAATTAAACCAGCAAGTGCCAGGACCGGTGTGGCATAACCCATCACAATCAGTGAGGCAAACATCACTAGCGCAAGCACGATCAACTGCCAGGCATCAGTCCAAGCGGGCTTATGAAGCAGCTGCTGATTCAGGATAGCCGATACCGCGTTAGCATGTATCTCCACACCTGGAAATACCGTTGAAACTGGGGTATTACGAAGATCAAAAAGACCCGATGCCGAGGTGCCCAAGAAAACAATCTTATCTTTAAGCAGGGCAGGATCAGCCTGACCTTTGAGCACATCAACAGCTGACACATAGCGAAAGCTGCCAGGCGGCCCCTTAAAAGGGATTTGCATCATTAACTCACGATCGACGGGAATCCAGACCGACTGCCTCGGATTGACTAATTCAATCCATTCAATGGCAGCGCCCGGTACACGATGATTAATTTGATCGGCTTGCATTGCAGCACCGCCAATGGCTGTTCGAACCACGGCAATGGAGAGGCTTGTGTACAAGCCTTGGCTATAACTCACTAACGCGGGCACCCTGCGGGTAACTCCGTCATCATCCAGTTGCGGATTAATGTGGCCCGCATCAGCAGAAACCTGCAGGAAACGCTCGAGAATCCCAGGCGATGACTTTGCCTGTACTGGAAAGCTATAACGATCACGCAAAACCTCCAGCGATAAGTCAGACTCAGGCAGCGTGCTCGAGACAACTTGGAGCGGTAAATCCTTAACTGGAGATTTTAGCGCAGCCCCTTGCTGGGCTTCAGCAGTTTGTGATGGGCTAGCGGCCAGTCCTTTTGTTGGATAAGCAAAATGATAAGCCGCTACGACGCGACGCCCTTCGATCGCAGCCGCAAGGGCTGCATCTGCAGATTCTGACTCGGGCTCGGCAAGCAGAACGTCAAGCCCTAGGGTATGAATTTCATACTGATCAAATAACTGATTAATCAGCGCTGCAAGTCGAAATCTTGTCCAGGGCCAGCGCCCAAGTTGGGCCAGGCTTGCCTCATCGATATCAACAATGACAATAGGATCAATCTGGGGCTTCGGTGGGAGAAACCTCACACGCTGGTTATAAACATAACCTTCTAGGACTTGAAGCAGGCCATTAGGAACAATTTGCAAGACATGACAGGCAACGATGACATAAACTGTGGCAAGAACAATTACAGAAAAGGGCCTTGCGGCACCAAGGTAGTGCGCAAGTAGCCGAAGAAGCTTCAAGTCTTCACGAAAGGCGGCTTTCGACCCACCAGAGATTCAGCCAAAATGAGATCATCGTCATCATGTCCTAGCCCCCCCGCTGGAACAATCCTCGGGCGAGGCCAGCGAAGCATGAAGCGCCCTGCATCGTGGTAGCTTGCCTCAAAGTCTTCCTGAACCGACCGATCATCACGTGAGGTAAAAGCGAACTGTCCATAGCAATAACAAATGTAACTACGGTGAAGTTGTGACTCCACATAGCAACCCGTACCCCGAATACCGATGGTAGCGCTGGTGGTCACGATCTTCCTTTCGGGGCCTTTTCCAAAGGTCGCGACTAGGCCGCCACTCACAAGGCGGAGTTGATCAACTGTCGATCCCTTACCCTCAATCTGAAGGCGTGCACCACGTTCTTGGCCCTTCACGATGAATGCATCATTGCCCACGGCAAATGCTGCGCTGCCTCCGGGCGATACGCTGACTTCCTGCCCAGCTCTGACCTGCTGACTTGCTTCGGCACGCTTGCCGTCGACCTTGACCTGACCTTTGATCTTCAAAGGCTCAGAGGATTGGGCTAACGCATCGCGGCCACCTCCTAGGCTAGCAAGCAGCAGGCCGGAGCCCGTGGCCAAGGCCGAGCGACGCGTGCAGGCACGAGCCATGAAGCTCAAGTACTTTGTATCCATTTTTTCTCTTCGACAAACTCGGCGAAACCGGACTATAAAGAAGCTGATGCCCTAAAGCAATCCTTCGCATGTTTTTGCGACGAAAGTATAAAGTGGAATACCAATCAAAATGTTTAATGGAAAAGTAATACCCAGGCTGAGTCCTAAATAGTAAACCGGTTTCGCTTCACTGATGGCATAACGAACAACCGCAGGCACCACAATATATGACGCGCTAGCCGATAGGACCATCAATAAGACTGTATCTGCGAGCGCAAGTCGTAAAAGCTGCGCAAGACCAAGCGCCAAGCCAGCGTGAACAAGCGGTGCAATCACCGCATAACCCAACAACACTGGCGAGGCATGCAAGGCGTCACGAAAGCTACGGGCAACAATCAGACCCATATCAAGTAGAAAAAATGACAGCATGCCCTTAAACAAGTCGCCCGAAAATGGTTGCATCACCGTCATCCCCTTTTCTCCACTAACCAAACCAACCAACATCGCGCCAAGAAGAAGTAGGTGCGCACCATTGGTGAATGACTCGTGGAGAATGCTTGCCATTGAAGTCTGCTTCAACGCTGGCATGCTTTGCTTGGTCTGAGCGTTTAAGCCACCTTGCTGTCTCAAACGGTTTGCAAAAATAATGGCAATCAGGATTGCGGGTGACTCCATCAGCACCATCGCCACCGCCATATGGCCACCAAATGCCATGCCTTCTTGCTCTAAATATTGCATCGTCGTCAGAAAGGTCACAGCGCTGACCGAGCCATAAGACGCAGCCATCGCAGCAGCATTGAATCCATCGATAAAGCGACGTAGCGTTACATAAGCTAGAAGTGGTACCAAAATAGCCATGACGATCGCTGAAAAGAGCGCCAAGGCAATATCAAGCGTAAGACCCGATTGCGCAAGTGCAAACCCTCCTTTGAGGCCAAGCGCCATCAGAAGATAAAGCGATAAGAACTTAGCAATCGACTCCGGAATTTCAAGATTCGAGCGAATCGCACCCGCAAATACCCCGAATATAAAAAATAGAATTGCTGGATCCAATAGATTTTGCAAACTCACTCCCTTTCGATTTGATGCTAGAGGCTCTGCTCATTCGCCTGACCGCCGCGGTACGCCTGATGGCTGCAGTACGCCTGATGACCGGAGTCATTGATATTAGGGGCCCTAATTTCTAGAGTAAAATCAATATTCATATGTCTTTATATAGATTTTTTACTATGCTAAATAATGAATATCACCTTTCGACAATTAAGGCTTTTTCTCGCGTTGGCTGATAGCGGCAGCGTCAGTGCGGCTGCAAGGCGTATGCACGTCACGCAACCCACGGCTTCCATGCAACTTAAAGAGATCACGCAGCAAGTCGGGATACCGCTCTATGAAGTCGTTGGCAGGAAGCTTTCATTGACCGAAGTAGGAAAGCGTCTTGCAGAGACGGCTCGCGACATAACGCATTGCTGGGAAAGCTTTGAGCAGGAAATCGACGCATTCCAGGGATTGACTCGCGGCAAAATACGCGTTGCGGTCGTTAGTACGGCCAAGTACTTTATGCCGCGATTAGTTGGTTCATTTTGTAAGCTTCACCCCAGTATCGATGTTGCCCTTGAGATACTGAATCGCGATAGCGTAGTCGAGCGACTTCGAGACAATAGAGATGATTTTTATATCATGTCGATGCCACCAGGCGATATCGAGTTAACTGATGAAAGCTTTATGCAAAATCCAATTGTGGTGATTGCCTCAATAGGTGACCCTCTCAGCAAAGCGAAATCCTTGGGCCTCAATGACTTGGCCAAACACCGATTCATACTCCGTGAAAAGGGATCGGGTACACGTATGGCGGCGGATCAACATTTCCGTGCCGTGCGATTTCGCCCAGATATTCGCCTCGAGCTCGGAAGTAACGAGGCGATCAAGGAATCCGTAGCCGGTGGACTCGGTCTTGGTGTGCTTTCGCGGCATGCTTTGCACGGACATGACGGCGAGCATGGCGTTCGCATACTTCATGTCAAGGGATTCCCCTTAGCATCAGCCTGGCATATCGTGCACCCAAGCGCCAAAAGGCTCTCGCCACTTGCGCAAGCCTTTAAGCAACACATTTTGACGGAGGTCGCCAAGTCGTAGGCAAGGTATCAGATTTCGATGATTGGGGCGTTGATCTATGCCTGGCTACCTCGCGCAGGCAAGGGCTGGAGCCTATTGGTCTTACCGCGCAACTAGCCAATCAGTTCCTGCAACCGTGCGCGCTCAGGCTCGTTAGGGATAATGCCAGTTGTTTCAGCTTCAAGAACGATATCGCCCTTGGGATTTTTTACGAAAACCTCTGCGCGTGCTCGACCGCGTTGGTCAATTGAACAGATAAGCCATTCACAATATAAGAGCTCATTTGCGTAGACAGGGCGCCTGAAACGGAAGGCCATCGAACTGGCTAGCCAACCGATTTGGCCGCCAATTTCTGTGATCAGGCTTGCGGTAAGTAAGCCATGGGCAATCGGTGATCCAAGACCCTTAATATCGATATAACGCTGATCATAATGGACTGGGTTGAAGTCCTTAGAAAGCTGTGCAAAAAGCTCGATCTCTGTTGGGCTGAAGCTGCGAGAGATTGCAAATCGATCGCCTACGTTAAGACCTGCGGCAGCACGCCGCCTCATATCAGTCATAGCAGATTACAGGAAGCCAGCGTCCCCGCCTTCTTTCTTGCGTTCCATAATGATCCGCCCTTCCTGATGGAGCATCCGCCCCGTTGTGAGAATTTGCTTTTGCGCATCTTCGACATCAGCCACCTTGATTGGACCGCGCGCTGCAAGGTCCTCACGCACGGTGTCGGCAGCCCTTTTGGCCATGTTCTTAAAGATTTTTTCGCGCAGTTTAGGCGAGGCACCCTTGAGTGCAACAACGAGAATATCTTGCGTAACTTCCAGCATAAGGGTTTGGATACCCTTATCTTCAATCTCAATGAGATCCTCAAAAGTAAACATCTTCTCGACAATTGCATCGGCTAGTTCGCCATCGTATTCGCGAATCTTGCCGATGGCATCCATATCCATACCACCCGATAAGAGATTGAGAATTTCGGCAGTGGGAATGACGCCCCCTACGTTGGAGCGCTTGGTATCCTGCGCTCCAATATTCATCATCGTCTCGTTGAGTTCCTTCAAAGCGGCAGGCTGCACTTTTTCCAAGAGAGCAACTCGCAAGACCACTTCGTTACGGACTTCCGCAGGGAAGAGTTTCAAGAGCGCTGAAGCCTGGGGAGGCTCATAAAAGGTAAGTATGGTTGCCAATACCTGAGGGTGCTCGTTTTTCAGGATCTCAAAAGCCACATCGGGGTCTAGGCGCTTTAAGGCATCGAGGCCTGACATATCGATGGCAGCTTCGAGCTTACCGAGCAAATCGGAGGCACCTTCCGAACCAAGTGCCTTTTGCAACATGTTTTGCATAAACGAGTCGGTATCGAAAGCAACCTGCGCATTACTGATGGTTGCCTCTTTGAAGTCGCGCAGGACTTGCAAGAGCATATCGCGATTCAACGCGCGCACAATCGCCATCTTGCTTGAGATACGTTGAACCTCAATCGGCGTAACCTGGCGCAAAACGTCAGCAGCCACTTCTGCGCCCACTGAAAGCAAAACCACAGCCGCTTTCGAGGCACCATCAAGATCCTCAAAACTCATCGGCGCCTTACCCGCCGATTTAGCGCCCTCTTTGATTTGTTCGGCTAGAGACTTTGGCCGCTCAACTTTCACTTCTTCTTCGGCCATTACAGCACTCCAGCAACACGGTTATCTAAGGGTAAGGGCAACTGCCATCCATGGTGACAGACGCCATTGGCATTCAGGCGATCGCTATCGCGCGGTCCGTCGCCATCTTGCTGCCTATTGCAATGCAAGCTGACAGAGGGTACCCTGATTTTGGCAATCATGCTAGCGTCGATAGTTAAGCCTATGCGTTAAGTCGCCCTAGGGCTCTGCCATAGGCTGTCAAGCTGGCAGTGGGCTTGATCGATTTCACACACATACTCGCGCAGCAGCATCGATCCAACTTGCGGATTCCGCTTTGTCTTGTTTTCAATAGCTATTAAATCCAAACCGATTTGCGGATTGCTTATAG
This sequence comes from Burkholderiaceae bacterium, assembly GCA_900299025.1. Lineage (GTDB taxonomy): Bacteria > Pseudomonadota > Gammaproteobacteria > Burkholderiales > Burkholderiaceae_E > UBA3064. Next base: position 10,891 of record OMIE01000031.1, on the reverse strand, counting down.
GTCTGATGCATAGCCCCCTGTTGAATGCCTCAGGGACCATCATGATGGCAGGGAGTATCGCTACAAAATCTGTTTGATTTACGAATTCGAAGGTACCAAACATTGAATCAATGCTGATTACTTCCTTCACTTCAATCCCATAAGCCCTCAGCTCGTTGAGTATCTTCTCCCTTCTAATGGATCCAGGGGATTGAAGGACCAAACGCATTGGATGCAGTCCACGGAGATCGATTGGATGTCCATGGTGATCACCGGGCTTGCTAGCTTGAACTAAAACTTCATAGGTAGTCCGCAAAGGCTGACAAAAAATTGATTCAGGCGCCTCAAACATTGGAACAATCGCAAATTCGATGTCACCCTTCAAAACCGACTGTATCAAATCTGTGCTCACTTGCTCGGTGATCTGAATCGCCAGATTAGGATGGTTCTTGATAACTCTTCGATGCACTGGGCCAGCAATAACCCTTGTCAGGGCGGGCATTAGTCCAATATGAACAGAGCCTTCTAAGCCCTTTCTAAACGCCCTCGCTTCGGACTCTGCCTGGACAAGAAGGTCGATGATCATCAACGCCTTTTCATACAAGCGCTTACCTGCAGGTGTGGGGCTGGCACCGTTAACTGTACGGTCGATAAGTTGAACATCAAGCTGTTCCTCAAGCTTTGCGATTTGCTGGGAAACGCCAGACTGTGTCGCGTGTAATCGCACGGCAGCAGTGGTAAAGCTTGCAGTTTCAACAACCGCTATAAAGGTCTTGAGATTCGAGGTTGAGAGCATCCATTAACCTCTCTTATGACAGTGACAATGAAAAATAATTTTACTTAACAGCCTTTAGCTTGAGAGGATAAGTCGTCGCAGCCAAGAGCTAATCGCTATTTGTTTTATTTCATTAAATATGTTTTTGAAGCCCCTAAATGAGGAGCTGTATGATGCCGTCTCAATCGCCTCAGTGGCAAGTCACTTGCCGACACCCTCTTATCGGCGCGGAAGTTCGTGGTGTCAGTTTACGATTACCATTAGATGCGCAAACCCTAGGCTGGCTGCATTCGCTTTGGATGAAGCATCTTGTGTTGATTTTTCCAGATCAGTCGATCAGTGATGAGGAACACATTGCGTTTGGGCGCCACTTCGGCGAACTGGAAATTCACCCCTCGGTTAGCCATCGTTCTTCAACGAACAAGGAAATCTATCGGGTCTCTAATGTTGGTGAAGACGGGAGCATCATCGAAGAACGGGCAAGCGCCTGGCAGTACATAAATCTCTCCTGGCTATGGCACACGGACAGCTCTTTTCGACAAATCCCGAGCAAAGGATCGATCCTGCACGGTATTGAGACGACAACCAATGGCGGGCATACAAAATTTGCAAACATGTACGCTGCCTACGAGGATTTGAGTAGTGAGCAAAAGCATGCCCTCGAAGGACTAAAGGTAATCCACGATCACGATTTCATCATCAAACAATCAAAGGAGCTCTCGAGCAGAGAAGACAAAGGAAGTTACGTACAACTCCCTCCCGTCAGCCACCCACTTGTACAACGCCATCCCATTACAGGTAGGCCAAGCCTGTTCCTTTCTCCTCACACGATGGTTTGTATTGAAGGCATGCCTGAGGCAAGCAGCCGAAAACTACTTGATGAATTGATAGCCCACGCGATTCAACCCAAGTACGTTTATCGACACATCTGGCGAAATCACGACGTGATTATGTGGGACAACCGCTGTACGATGCACTCGGTTGAACCATTTGATAACAACAGCATTCGTCGAATCATGCATCGGGTCACCCTTGAAGGCGAAGCAGCACCTGTTGCTGCTTAGCGTCGACGCGATGATGAAAGCCTAAATAATCTTCATTGGGTTAACGGGAGGCATCATTCATGGCCATGCAAGCAGGCTTTAGACGAGAAACAAAGGTTGACGTTATCGTCGTTGGCGCGGGCTTTGGAGGACTCTACGCATTACACAAGCTGCGTTCTCTTGGTTATCAGGTCGAAGTGCTTGAAGCAGGAAGCGGTGTGGGCGGAACTTGGTATTGGAACAGGTATCCCGGTGCACGTTGTGACGTGGAGAGTCTGGAGTATTCGTACTCATTTTCCGAGTCATTACAACAGGACTGGGAATGGCCCGAACGGTTCTCGGGCCAAGCAGACATACTTCGTTATGCCAATCATGTAGCGGACCGCTTCGACCTACGCCGTGATATTCACTTCAACACCAGGGTCGTGTCCGCAATTTATCAAGGATCTAGCAACCAATGGAAAATCACGACCGATACTGGAGAATGTTTTAGTGCTAGGTTCTGCGTGATGGCAACGGGGAATTTATCGCTTCCCCGTGTTCCAAATTTTAAAGGACTGCGCGCTTTCAAGGGCCAGTGGTACCACACAGGACAGTGGCCAAAGCACAAGGTTGACTTCACTGGACTGCGAGTCGGCGTTATCGGAACAGGATCTTCCGCCATCCAACTCATACCCGTCGTTGCCAAGGAAGCCAAGGAGTTGACCGTGTTCCAAAGGACTGCAAACTTCAGTCTACCTTCAGGGAATTCGCCGCTGGATCGTGACTTTGTTAAAAACTTTAAATCGCGCTATGCCGCACACCGCTTGGAAGCCGAGAGAACGCCCTTTGGCATTGCAGGTCATCCGCCACCCACTCAATTTTCCAGAGAAGCAACACCCGAAGAGCGCGAACAAGCCTACAAAGCGCGCTGGGGGACAGGAGGTAACATCGCATTCCTCTATGCTTATAAGGATTTACTCACTGATAAAGAAGCTAACGAAATCGCCAGTGAGTTTGTGCGCCAGCAGATTCGGAAAACCGTTAAGGATCCCGCAGTCGCTGAGCTCTTAGCACCAAAGGATCACTATATTGGTACAAAACGCCTGTGCCTTGATTCGGGCTACTACGAAACGTTTAATCACAGTCATGTTCACCTAGTGGATGTAAAGACGCATCCTATCGAGGAGATCACCGAGACTGGGATTCGCACAAGCCATCGAGACTACAGGCTTGACGCTATCATCTTTGCAACAGGTTTCGATGCAATGACTGGTGCTCTACTAGACATCGACATTCGCGTGGAACAAGGACCAAGTCTGAGGGAACACTGGGCCCATGGGCCGACAACTTACCTAGGAATTTTTATTGCTGGTTTTCCAAATCTTTTTATGATCACGGGGCCAGGAAGTCCATCAGTCAAGTCCAACATGATCGCTGCCATTGAACAGCATGTTGACTGGATCCATGATTTACTAGCCCGTATTCAGTCTACCGGCGTCAATACGGTCGAAGCGACGCCAGAAGCTGAATCAGCATGGGTCAACCACGTCAATGACGTTGCAAATGGCACGCTTTATCCGCTCACTAACTCTTGGTACACCGGCTCAAACATTCCAGGAAAACCAAGAGTGTTTATGCCCTATGTTGCAGGACTCGATAAGTACCGTGATCATTGTGCACAATTGGCACGCGCGGCCTATCCGGGTTTGAAGTGTTCGTCTCCAAGCGCGGTCAACCATTAGCACTTAAGAAACGCAACGCGCAAGGCCAATATAGTCTCGACACCGGGACTGACCATCTCATAGGGAGGAACTGATGGATCGACGTAAATTTGTTAGAGCATCGGGATTTGCACTCGCTGGCACACTTCTGCCAATCCACGCTAATGCACAAAAGCTAAGCTCGGAGGCAAAAATTCTCTGTGGCTTTCCTGCTGGTGGTACCGCCGACCTACTAAGTCGAGTATTTGCAGAGGGCGCGCGAAGCGAAGTTGGCCAGGCAGTCGTTGTGGAGACCAAAACCGGCGCTAGCGGTTTTATCGCCAACCAGGCTTTATCAAATGCCGGCAACGACGGCCGAACTATAGGCTTAGTTGCCATGGCATCCATGTGTGTTGCTCCAGTGATGCCAGGACAGAAAATTCCTATAAATGTCGATACCGATCTAACACCTATAGGGAACTTCGCTGGCATCACAAACATACTTGTGATCGGCAAGCACACCAAGTTCCGAAGCGTTCCAGAACTTATTGAACAGGCCAAGAAAAATCCCGGAAAGATCACCTACGCCTCTTCAGGAAATGGCACATCACAGCATCTGTCAGGCGAACTTTTTAAGAAGCTAGCCGGTATCGATCTATTGCATGTACCTTATAGAGGCGGCGCACCTGCAATCCTGGATATTGTTGCCGGGAATTGCGACATCATGTTCGGAAATATGCCTGAGTATTTGCCTCAAATAAACGCGGGCAATCTTATTCCGCTGGCATTCGGGTCACCGAGACCATCGCCACTTTTCCCGAACTTGCCTTTAATGTCATCGGTGTTGCCAGACTTCGTCGTCGTCAACTGGTTTGCCATTTATGGTCCTAAGTCGATGAGCGCAGAGTGGGTTACCTTCTGGAACCGGACCCTGAGAAGCATCGTCGGAAAATCTGAGGTTCAAAAGCGCTTTCTGGACAACGGTATTGACATTATCGTTAGTTCACCGGAAGAACTGCGCTCTACCGTCTCATCGGACAGAAGAAAATGGCAAAGCGTAATCCAATCCGCTGGCATTCGCGCAGATTAAAGGTCTTTTATGCCAAAGATAAAGTCGGTCAAATGTCATCCCGTCAGCGCCCCGATAGAGAGACCTTTCACCTCATCAAGAGGTTGGCTCTACAAAACTAGGGGCTCGTGCATTGTTGAAATAGAAACAAATGATGGCTTGGTTGGTTGGGGAGAATGCTACGGACCAGCGCTTGTTGCCAAGAGTTATATCGATACACAATTTTCATCCAGACTAATTGGAAGGGATCCATTTGATGTTGAGGTCATCTGGGAAGATCTCTACAACAGGATGAAAGACTATGGGTCGAGCGGCATGGTCATATCGGCGATGAGTGGCATAGACATTGCGCTTTGGGACATCATTGGTAAAGAATCCAGAAAACCGATTCATAAACTGATTGGCGGATGCTTTCGCAGTGAAGTGCAATGCTACGCGACCGGTCTTTATTTCATCGATATGGATCGACTAGTTGAAGAAGCTGTAGAAGAAGCCTGTGGGTACGCTGACGAAGGGTTTCCTGCAATCAAGATGAAAATCGGACTTGGTGACATTAGGTTCGACATAAGGCGAGTTGAAGCCGTACGTAAGTCCATACCGGATAACATTCGCTTGATGGTTGATGCAAACCATTGCTACAGCGTGGCACAGGCAATTCGGATAGGTCGAGAATTAGAGCAACTGAATATCGAATGGTTCGAAGAACCAATATCGCCCGAGGATTTAGACGGCTATACCGAAGTTTCACGTACGCTCGACATTGCGATAGCGGGCGGTGAGAATGAATTCACGCGATGGGGTTTTCGGGATATTGTTGCTAGAAAGGCGATGGATATTATTCAGCCCGATGTCTGCGCTGCCGGCGGCATCAGCGAATGCCGAAAGATCGCTGCCTTAGCACTCGCGCATGGCGTTGAGTGTGTACCTCATGCATGGGGTTCAGTGATCGGACTTGCTGCGACACTCCACTTTCTTGCAGCGTTACCCGACCAACCACCAAGTTTCAAGCCTATGCCCCCTTTGCTTGAATTTGAGCAGTGCGAGAATCCCTTTCGTGACCTCTTGAGTAGGGAACCTATTACCCATCGGTCTGGTCTCGTTCAGATTCCTACCGGGGATGGGCTGGGGATTGAGATTGATCGACACATATTAGAACGGTTTCGAGTTAGTTGAGTACTCTGGAGCAAGCATGGTGCAAATTAGATCTATCGAAGCGATCCCCTTGTCGTTTCGTTTACCTGAAGGGAAAACAGTTCGACTCGGTGTTGGAGCCACAACAAAAAGGGACGCGATTATCGTTAAAGTCGTCTCAGATGACGGTGTTATTGGCTACGGTGAGGCCCATCCCGGACGCAGTCCTGGTGCAATCGTTAGCCTCATCCACAACACCCTTGCGCCCATGCTGACTGGACTTAGTGTCCACGACACCAACAGCGTTTGGACACGCGTTAACCGAATGCAATTGTCTAGCCATGGATTAGGGGCTGGGGCGGCGCTCGCCTTGTCAGGTATCGATATGGCACTTTGGGACTTGAGGGCTAAGTCGCTTGGGATTCCTCTCTACAGCCTTTTAGGAGGAAGTCGAAAGCCTATTGCTGCTTATGCGGGTGGCATTTCAATGGGCTTTCAGGCCCCCGATGCGCTGGCTGAGGAAGCACAGAGCTATGTCGACCGCGGCTATCGTGCAGTCAAGCTACGACTTGGGGATAATCCAAAGGATGATATTGCCAGGGTTCAAAGGGTGAGGACCCAACTTGGAGATCAGATCACAATTCTTGTTGATGCGAATACCAGTTATAGCGTTAGTGATGCAAGAGCAGTCCTACCGAGTTTGGAAGATTGCAAGGTTGCTTGGCTTGAGGAGCCATTCGGATGTAACGACTTTGGCGCTTACAGACAGGCAGCGCAACTTACGAAAGGCGTAGCACTAGCGGCGGGAGAAAATCACTACACCAGGTTTGAGTTTGCCCGGTTGATCGAGGAGCGCGCCGTCAGCATCCTACAACCTGATCTATCCAAATCAGGAGGAATCAGCGAAGGACTAAAAATCGCTGCGATGGCATCAGCCTGGGGACTTCCGGTGCATCCGCATAGTTCTGCGACGGGCATCAACCACCTTGCATCGATTCATTTTCTGGCTTCAATCGACAATGGCGGATACTTTGAGGCCTGTGTTTCAGCATTTAATCCATTGCGCGATATGTTTGGATCGCCCTTCAGCATTGATCAAGAGGGATTTGTCCAACCTAGCACCGCGCCGGGTATCGGGCTTGAAATCGATGAATCAGTCTTTACGAAATTCCCATTTATTGATGGTCCCGGCTACCTTGTTAAGTTCTAGAACTAGAATGCACTCGATATGAATGAAAATGATTCTAAGTCTAAGCGTGCGACGGTACTCCTCACAAATCCGATGTATCCAAAATGGCAGGACTATCTTTCGGATCGTTTCAGGGTCTTGATGCCAGAAGACTCCGGACCCTCTGGCTTAATGGATATTGCGCATCAAGCCAATTACATCATTGTCCGTTCACCATTACCCCCTGAGCTTTTTGAGCGAGCAAACCGCCTGAAGGCGGTTATACGCCATGGTGCTGGCTTAGACATGATCCCAATGTCGGCTGCAAATAAGTTCAAGATTGCTGTGGCAAACGCGCCTGGCGCTAACGCAAGGACGGTCGCTGAATATGTCATCGGCCAGCTGATTAATCTCTCCCGCCATTTGGTTCAGGTGCACAACGCACTCAATCAATACGACTGGCCAACCGCGCGGGCACTTAGTTCGAATGCGACAGAACTCAATGGCAAATGTCTTGTCATCGTCGGTGTCGGTGCCATCGGCTCAGTGATTGCTAAAATTTGTAGCATTGGGTTTAACATGCGAGTTATCGGTGTAACGCAGACATCTACTAGGTATTCGGATTTCATTGAATACAAATCTCTGGGTGAGGCTCTTGGCCAAGCGGATTATCTCGTTTTGTCATGCCCCCTCAACGGAAAAACACAAGGACTTATTGACCACAAAGCCCTCCAGCTGATGAAGCGGGGCGCCAAGCTAATCAACGTCTCGCGAGGAGCCGTCATCGATGAGCAAGCGCTAATCTTCGCGTTAAAAGAGGGGCAACTTGGGGGAGCTGCGCTTGATGTATTCCATGTTCAGCCGTTACCTGAAACTTCACCACTAAGAAACATGAAACAGGTCATTTTATCGCCTCATTTAGCTGGTATCACCGATGAAAGCATGGAGGCAATGAGCGAAATGGTGGTCAGACAAATTGAAACCATGGAAGACGGACAACTTCCTCAGCATCTTGTCAACAAAGAACATAGCGAGGCGATCAGGCAACGCTGGCAAATGATCGACACATCTGCAGACGTAACCGAATCATGAAGATAAGAAAGGTCCAAGCTCATTGGGTCCATGTTCCCATTCCGTACGAAAGTCAACACATCTCTGATTTTGGCAGGGTCTCGTCCTTCGACGCAGTGATCGTACGGATAGAAACGACGTGTGGGATCGTCGGGTGGGGAGAGGCCAAGGAGGAAGTTGGTAGTGCTTCGAACTGCTCTGCCCTGACTAGCTTAATTAATCAACGGATAGGACCGTCGCTAGTCGGTGAGGACCCTCGCGACATTAATCGTCTTGCTGAAACTATCTATAACGGGAGCCGTGCACATTACGCCCTCCGTGAAGGACATGTCTTCCCAATCTTAGGAAGAAGAGGCATCACCGTCGCCGGCATGAGCGGCATTGACATCGCGTTGTGGGACATCCTCGGCAAATCGCTTAGCGCGCCGGTCTGGAGGCTGTTAGGTGGCAGGCGATCGGATCGTATGCCCGCATACGCTTCAGGTGGTTGGGCGGGTGTTGACCTGATCGGAGATCAGTTGCTCGGCTATGTGCAGCGCGGCGGTTTTAGTGCGGTAAAGATGAGAGTGGGCATCATTGATGGTTCACCCAGTCATTCCGCCCTTCGTGTCCACGCCGCGAGGGAAGCACTTGGACCAACGATCGGACTTGCATGTGATGCCCATGGTACCTTCACGGTTTCAGAAGCCAAGCAGTTTTGCAGACTTGCCGAAGACGCAAATCTACTATGGTTCGAGGAACCCGTTAGTGCAGACGACAAGCGCGGGCTTGCCGAGGTCCGGAGATCAACATCAATTCCTATAGCGACTGGCGAGAGTGAATTCAACCGATTCGATTATCGAGAGCTGGCGGAGTTAGGAGCAGCAGACATTTTTCAGCCAGACTTAGCCATATGCGGTGGTGTCACAGAGGCAATGAGAATTGGCGCAATCGCATCTGCTTGGAATCTTCGGCTTGCCCCGCATCTTTGGACTGGTGCCCTCGCTTTTGCTGCGGGAATCCATGTTGCGGCAGCTTCACCTGCGGGCTGGATCCTGGAGTACTCATTAGGAGCAAACCCTTTACTTCAAGAACTTGCTCAAGAGCAGTTTAAAGTGGAGGAAGGAATGATTGAAATACCAGATCGACCTGGCTTGGGTGTTACCGTCAAAGAGTCGTTTATCGATCGTTATACTGTGTCTTGATCTTAAGTTGTTTGAACCATTGATTAGCATTACTCGTCAGCCACTAAGCGATACCGCCTTCCCCGAGCCTTAACCGGATCAAGCAGGGTAAGATCATTGGGCTCTATTGAAAACCCTTCTGGATACGGTGCCCTTACCGCCATCCCGATCGACTTCATCACACGGTTATCGCGATAATAGCAACGCGTGACGACGCTAACCAAGCTTGCGCAAAGATCGGGTCGCGTCGATGTCAGCATAGCTGCCAGATCAGCAGCATCACTTTGCTGCGTTTGTTTTACAAGCGATAACGCTTCGCGAATGGCAGGCAGATCACGCCCCAGCGACGCCAGAAGATCGGCAAAGATGAGCGGATCATCGGCACCTGGCACACCAAAGGCTTCGCTTTGCGGAATCATGAGACCAGCAACTCGACGCAATAGACCAATCTCCTCACGACTGAGTCCAGATTGATCAAAGTTAGCCGAGAAAGGATTATTAGCTATCATTTCTATATCGTCTATCGCTATTTACTTAATCGTCAAAAAGATGAGTAAGACGTTGCTTGATTTGATCCGCTATATAAAGTGCAATTGCTTGAATGGTTGCCGTTGGATTCACGCCACCCGAGGTAACAAAAACACTAGCATCCACAATAAAAAGATTTTTTACGTCGTGCGTTCGTCCCCAGGGGTTAACGACCGACTCCTCTGGATCCTCACCCATGCGCGCCGTCCCCATCAAATGCCAGCCGGCATAACTTAACGGGGACTCTGTCACGATATCCCGGGCACCAGCGGTTACTAAGATTTCTTCCGCTTTAGTTTGAGCGAAGGCCATCATCCGCTTACTGTTTTCACTTAATCGATAGTGAATGCGTGGCGCTGGAATCCCGTGCGCGTCTTTGAGCACAGGATCAAGCTCAACCCGATTATGCAATTCAGGAAGATCCTCGCAGATAGCGAGCATGCCGGCAGATCGATCAAATATTCGCCTAAAGGCTGCATGATGGCCGTCTCCCCAAGGGATTTTCCCCCAAGCCATGCCAGACATCGCCGTCTGAACTGGTCCTTGACCACGACCAAACTGCCAGGTAAAGCCTCGTACGAACTCTCTTGAACGATCTGTTTCATAGAACTCCTGACTCCAGGCGACGATATGAGAGCCACGATAACCATCTAAGGGCTCATCAAAATAGCCTCGTGCGAGTGCATAGGGATGAAACATCAAGCGCTTGCCAACCAGACCACTTGAATTGGCAAGTCCATGTGGAAAGCGAGAAGAAGTCGAGTTCAAGAGCAAACGCGGCGTGCCGATACCGTTACAAGCCATGATCACCACTTCGGCAGCTTGGAACTGTTCCTTGCCCAATTCGTCATAATAAATAACACCTGTCGCCCTGCCATCTCTGTTCGTACAAATCTCGCGGACACGGCAGCGCGTTCGAAGCGCAACACGCTGCCTCAGAGCCTCTGGCCAATAGGTAATATCGGTACTCGCCTTCGCTCCTTGAGAACAACCTGCGATGCAGTGACCTAGATGGATACAAGGAGCTCTGCCCTCATAGGCCTGCGTTGCGATCGCAGCGTCGGCAGGCCACCAGTGCCAACCGAGTTGATTCATCGCCCTGCCAAATAGCCGCCCAGTTTTACCCATGCTCAGCGGCGGCAAGATAGCGGCTTTGGGTGGATACGCAGGATCACCGGCAAGACTTGCAACACCCATCATCCGATCGTTGAGCTCAAAATAGGGCTCAAGCGTCTGATAAGAAATAGGCCAGTCATCAGCAACACCATCGAGGGTTCGGACC
>OMIE01000030.1 GCA_900299025.1 Burkholderiaceae bacterium | reverse complement strand
GCAGACAGTCGAAAGCTTGATGCCCTGCTAAGCTAGCTTGTTCCCGTACTACCGAAGCCCGCTTCGCCGCGCTTTGAGCTTTCAAACTGATCCACCACGCGAAATTGGGCCTGCATGACAGGCACGATGATCATTTGTGCGATTCGCTCTAAGGGCTGGATGATGAATGCTGTGTCAGAACGGTTCCACAGTGGGACCATCAATGGACCCTGATAGTCTGAGTCAATCAAGCCCACTAAATTGCCCAAGACGATGCCGTGCTTGTATCCAAGGCCGGAGCGCGGCATCACCAAAGCAGCGTAGTTGGCGTCCGCTAAGTGAATGGCCATGCCGGTCGGCATTAAGTAGCTGGCACCCGGCTCGAGCTCAATCGTTTGATTGATACATGCTCTCAAATCTAGGCCGGCACTGCCAGGGGTTTGATAGGAGGGCAGTTGTTCACGAATACGCTCATCGAGGATACGAAGATCTACCAGCATGTTTGGTTTGCTCCAAAAACGTTGCAATATCAAATCAAGTTAGGTCTGAGGCGATCGCTTCAATTAATTGCTGCGCCAGTTTTTCTTTTGTTGCAAGTGGAAGTGACCTTGAGCCCCGTGCATCAAGCAGCAAGAGCTGGTTCAAATCCTGACCGAAAGTCTCGTGCCCGATATTGGCTGCAAGCATGGGAATGTTCTTCTTTTTGCGTTTTGCTTCACCGTGCTCGTGCAACATTTCACTTTCTGCCGCAAAACCAACGCAAAAAGGGCGCGGGCTTCGGGCTGCAACGCCTGCCAAAATATCGGGGTTCTCGATAAATTGCAGACTCGGTGCGCTTTCGCCATGTTGCTTTTTGATCTTTTGGCTGGCTATTTCGGCGGGTCGCCAGTCGGCAACTGCCGCAACCGAGATAAAAATCGACCGCTCAATCACCGAGTGTTGCATCGACTCAAGCGCTCGATCGACTGCTTGTTTCATGTCAAGTGCGCTCACAACATCGGTTCTATGAACTTGCCAGGGACTCTTTAAGCTCACGGGGCCTGCGATCAGGTGGACGATCGCGCCTGCCTGGCTTGCCGCTCGAGCAATCGCAAAGCCCATTTTCCCCGAACTTCGGTTGGTGATTCCTCGTACAGGATCGATGGCTTCAAAGGTCGGCCCAGCAGTGATTAGACAATGACGGCCGGCAAGAAACTTTGGGCTAAGCGCATGCTCAAGGGCTTGAAGCAAATCGTCAGGTTCGAGCATGCGTCCATCACCGGTTTCGCCGCAGGCTTGATCGCCTCGATCTGGTCCAAGAAAAATCGTAGCGTCCTTTTCGAGGATGGCAGCATTTCTTTGAGTCGCGGGATGAGACCACATCTCCTTATTCATCGCAGGTGCGATAAGCAACAAACAGCGGTCCCGAGGGCGCGCGAGGCAAAGTGTCGAGAGGAGATCGTTACAAATGCCGTGTGCTAGCCTAGCCATCAAGTCAGCGGAAGCAGGCGCGATGATGATTGCATCGGCCCAGCGCCCCAACTCGATGTGGGCCATGCGATTGCTGACCCGGTCATCCCACAGGTCGGTGTAGACAGGCTCGCCGCTGAGTGCCTGAAAGGTCTCGGCACTCACGAACGCTCGAGCCGATTCAGTCATGACAATTTTTATCATGGCACCGGCTCGTATTAACGCCCGCACCAAGATACAGGTCTTGTAAGCGGCAACCCCGGCACTCACTGCGACCAGAATACGTTTACCTTCGAGTCCCCATGGGGGCATGGTTGCGTGTTTGGTAATCAGCTCGTTGCCGTCTTGCGCCACTGGATCATTTCCTCTAAGAGCAATAAGATCACCCCGACGGTGATCGCAGAATCAGCAATATTGAAGGCAGGAAAATAAAATTGCCAGGCATCTCGGTAAAAGAGAAAAAAATCGGTGACTTGTCCCTCAATCGCACGATCAAGTCCATTGCCGAGCGCACCGCTCCAAATCAATGCGAGTGCCGCACAGGATAAAGGCCGCTCGATCGCTTTAAACATCATCCAGGGCAGCAGCAGTGCGGCAAACAAAGAGACTGCCGTAAAAAACCAGCGCTGCCATCCCGCTTGGTCTGCCAAAAAACTAAAGGCTGCACCTCGATTGAAAACAAGGGTGATGTCAAACCACCCCTTAATCACCGATACACGTTCGCCCGGGATGAGTTGTTCAAGCACCCACCACTTGCTGGCCTGGTCAGCGCAGGCAAGCGCACAGCCCAAAGCTAGCCAGCGCAAGAGTTGAACTTGCTGGGCCTTCACAAAAGGCTCAGCGCCGATCGTGAGTTCATCTCAGGCAAAGCTACGGGTTTCGCCATGACCGTGTAAATTACTATCACAGCGCTCACAAAGTCCAGGATGATTGGCAAGCGAGCCAACGCTCGGATGGTAGTGCCAGCAGCGTTCACATTTGTCGTGCTGGCTCGGAATGACCTTCACGCTCATACCCGCAGCGTCCTGGCGGCTTAAGATGACCGACGAGGTCATCATGACAAATTTCAGATCGGCGCCGAGCGAGTCGAGCGCATCGAACAGTGCTTCTGAAGCGCTGATCTCGATGTCTGCTTGCAGGGAAGAACCAATCAACGATTGGCTACGCTGATGCTCAAGTGCTTTCATCACCTCGCTGCGTGCTTGTCTGATGTGTGACCACTTGGCAAGCAAGGCACTCGCATCGGGTATTTCTGGCAGTCCACCAAAGACTTGCGAGAAGATGGTTTCTCCACCCTCTTTCCATAAGCTTTCTGAAAACAAGGGCCATGCCTCCTCCGCGGTGAAGGAAAGCATTGGAGCCATGACTTTGAGGTAGCAATTGGTGATGTGCCAAAGTGCAGTTTGCGCTGATCTTCTGGCAATAGAAGATGCCGCACAGGTATAAAGTCTATCTTTGAGTATGTCCAGATAAAAAGCGCCCAAGTCTTCAGAAGCGAAATGCTGCAGGCCACTCACAACCGGGTGAAACTCAAATTCGTTTAAATGTTCTTGTATCTGGATCAACCATTGCTGGGTAAACGCAATCGACCAGCGATCGATTTCGAGCATGTCCTTGATCGGAACGGCATCGCTACGTGGATTGAAGTCCGAGAGATTAGCTAATAAAAAGCGCAAGGTATTTCTTATACGTCGATAGGATTCGACTACCCGTTTTAAAATTTCGTCCGAAAGCGACAATTCGCCCGAATAGTCGGTACTTGCCACCCATAACCGCAAGATTTCCGCACCCAGGCTATCCGATACTTTTTGTGGAACGATGACATTGCCCAAGGACTTGGACATTTTTCGTCCCTGGCCGTCCACCACAAAGCCGTGTGTAAGCAAGGCCTTGTAGGGGGCCTGCTGATTGAGCATGCAAGAGGTGAGTAGCGATGAATGAAACCAGCCTCGGTGCTGATCAGAACCCTCGAGATACATATCAGCCGGAAAGGCCGATTCGTCGCGATGCGAGCCTCTTAATACCGTCTGATGGGTTGTGCCCGAATCAAACCAGACATCGAGCGTATCGGGATTTTTGATATAATGTTTAGCATCATCACCGAGCAGTTCAGCAGGGTCAAGCCGCTGCCAAGCCTCGATGCCTTCTTTTTCAATACGTTTGGCAACGGCCTCAAGAAGATTGGCCGTGTCGGGGTGAAGAGCACCAGTGTCTCGATGAAGGAAAAAAGCCATCGGCACGCCCCAGTTACGCTGGCGCGATAAGGTCCAATCGGGTCGGTTGGCGATCATGCCGTGTAGCCGAGCCTTACCCCAACTTGGATAAAAGGCAGTTGCCTCAATCGCCCGAAGTGCGGTCTGGCGCAAGCTCTCGCCACCTCGATGCGGCATTTTGTCCATCGAGGCGAACCATTGCGATGAGGCGCGATAAATCACCGGCGTTTTGTGTCGCCAGCAATGCATGTAACTATGTTTAAAACGTTCAACTTTAAATAGTGAACCTTGCGATTCGATCAATTCAACAATTTTCGGGTTGGCTTTCCAAATGGAAAGTCCGCCGATGTTTTCGCCCAAGGCGCAGCGGTCCTCGCCAAATCCGTTCTGATTTTCAAAATTATCGACGTAAGTGCCATCGCCACGTACCAATTGCAGCATGTCTTCATCACGCATGCCATAGCGTTTGCACGATTCAAAATCTTCAACGCCATAGGCAGGAGAAGAGTGGACAAGCCCTGTACCGGTTTCAGTGGTCACGTATTCGCCAAGAAAAACCGGCGATAAGCGACCTGCAAAGGGATGTTTGAAGGCAATGCCTTCCAGCGCTGCGCCTTTGCATTGAGCGATGCTTTTACCGCTCAGTCCCCATCGCTCAAGGCAGTAAGGGACTCGCTCACTTGCCAAAACTAATGAGCCTGCGCGGCCTTCGTCTTCGATCTGAACCAAATCGTAGTCAAGCTCAGGGTGAAGGTTTAAGGCCTGGTTGGCAGGCAGCGTCCAGGGGGTTGTGGTCCAGATCACTGCATAACAACTACCAAGGGGAAGTGCACGGAGGCCAAAAGCTTTGGCTAGTTTTTCAGGTTCTGCGGCGGGAAATCCCACATCAACTGCTAAATCCTCCTTGTCAGCATATTCAACTTCGGCTTCAGCAAGTGCCGATCCGCAGTCAAAACACCAGTTCACGGGCTTTAAGCCTCGATATAAAAAGCCAAGTTCGAGCATCTTGCCCAGGGCTCTTAACTCGTCAGCTTCGTTTGCCGCATTCATGGTGGTATAGGGCTTATCCCATGCACCAAGCACGCCAAGCCGGATAAAGTCTTTCTTCTGACGTTCTATTTGTTCGCTCGCATAGGCGCGCGATTTAGACTGAACCTCATCGGCTGCCAGGTGCTTGCCAAATTGCTTTTCGATTTGAATTTCGATGGGCATGCCGTGGCAATCCCATCCGGGTACATAGCGCGCATCAAAGCCCGCCATCTGCCGGCTCTTTACGATCATGTCCTTCAGGATCTTGTTGACTGCGTGGCCAATATGAATATCACCATTGGCATAGGGTGGGCCATCGTGCAAGACCCAGATGGGACGGCCTCTGGATTGCGCCCTCAATCGCTGGTAAATCCCCTTGTCTTGCCAGGACTTCACCCATAACGGCTCGCGCTTGGCGAGGTCGCCGCGCATGGGAAATGCAGTATCGGGCAGGTTAAGTGTTTTGCGGTAGGCACTCTCAGCGTTGTTCGACATAACTCGAGCCTTCTTGGCGTTTGGTGAAATAGGCTCGGGCTTGGGAACAATCGCGGGCGATCTGCTCTTTGAGGGCCTCAAGACTATCGTAGTGTGCTTCATCACGAAGTTTTTCGCGGAAAGTGACCTTGACCACCCTTCCGTATGCCTGACCCGACCAGTCCAGTAGGTGGACCTCAAGCAGAAAGCGCCCACCCTGTTCGACGGCCGGCCTGGTGCCTAAACTGGCAACCGCGGGTAGGGGTTTTTGATCGATCGCTCCCAATCCACAAACGTCGACAACAAAAATCCCGTGGAGCGGTGATTGTTTATCGTCAATGCGAATGTTCAAGGTGGGAAAGCCGAGTTCGCGCCCGAGTTTTCGGCCGTGAATGACATGGCCCGAGATGGCATAGGGTCGACCAAGCAAGGCCTCGACCTCATTGAAACGTCCTTGAAAGAGCGCTTTTCTGACTTGCGAACTCGACACGCGTTGCGTGGCATGAAGAACGCTTTGCATTGATTCAACCGAAAAGCCGTACTGCTTTCCGGCGACTCTGAGCATGTCAAAATCGCCCCGTCGTTTGGCACCGAAACGGAAATCGTCACCGATTACAAGATGACGCACGCCAATGCATTGAACAAGATACTGTTCGATAAACTGCTCAGCGGAGCATTCGGCAAGTTGGCGATCAAAGCTTATTGCAAAGAGTTGGTCGATACCGCAGGCGGCGATGGCCTGCCACTGATCACGGCGGCTACAAATTCTTGCCGGGACATGGCTGCCTGCCGTTGCGAAATACTGCTTCGGATGCGGCCAAAAGGTCATCAGGCTCGCTAGCATCTTGTCCTGGTGGGCGCGCGCAGCAACAGCCTTCAGCAAAGCGCGGTGGCCAAGATGTACGCCATCAAAGTTTCCGATGGTCAAGGCGGTGGCGGGCGGCCTGAGGCTGCCTCGAAGAATAGGCCGACGAATGATTTGCATAACCGCCCATTATAAAACCGCAGCCAGCTTGCGTCATTGATCGACGGATGCGGGCTGTTACCATCCACTGTTTACGAGGGTGTTGTCCATGAAACGCGTGGTCGTGCTGATCTCCGGGCGGGGCTCAAATTTGATGGCCTTGCATCAGCGACTTTGCATGCTAGCGCAGGCTGAAACCGGGGTCGCTGAGATCGTTGCAGTCATCAGCAATAAGCCAGAGGCTGCTGGCTTGCACTGGGCGCAGGCTCAGGGCATCGAGGCTCGTTGGCTCGATCACCGGGACTTTCAGAGCAGGGAGGCTTATGACGAGGCCTTAGCTCACGTAGTCAGCGACTTTCACCCCGATTTGGTTGTGCTTGCGGGCTTTATGCGTGTTTTGACGAAGGGATTTGTGCAACGTTTCGCCGGGCGATTGATCAACATACACCCCTCCTTGCTCCCGGCCTTTCCAGGGCTTCAAACGCATCAGCGCGCGCTTGAGGCGGGTGTTTGTGTGCATGGCGCAACCGTTCACTTTGTCAACGAGCAACTCGACGGCGGTCCAATTATTGCGCAGGCTTTTGTGCCCGTGCTCCAGAGCGACGAAGTGCACAGCCTCGCCGACCGGGTCTTGCACGCTGAGCATCGACTGTTGCCACAAGTCGTGCTGGATTTTTGCCATGGTTTGGTCGCGCTTGACCCTCTAGGCAGGCTTCATGTAAGCCCGAAGGTCACCCGCTTATTGTTTCCCCCAACTTCTGGTGTAGCTTGAGTCTCCGTCATCAACTTTATAAAGTTTTCGAAGCCCTCGGGCATTTCGAAGCTCCCGCCGATGTGGTGCTGCGTGGTCACTTTCGAGCAAACCCCCAGCTTGGGCGTTCACAACGACATCAAATTGCCGAAGCCTGTTTTTACATGCTTCGCCATCGGCGGCGCCTTAATCAACAGCCATTTACGACCGCAACCAAGGACTGGCCGCAAGACCTAAAGTGGAATAACCGGGCGAGCCTTATCGAAAAGACGCTTTATGAAATGCGTAACGGTTTTGGCGATTTATCACACGTGCCAGCACCCATCAAATACTCGCTACCCGAATGGCTCTACGAGCGCCTGATGGCCCAAGGAGCCAGTGATTTGCTTTTTCAAGCATTGCTTGAGCCTGCAGCTTTGGATCTTCGCATCGCTACTTGGCACCCCAAGCATCAAAGTGTTGCTCGCGAGCGTCTGATTGATAGCTTGCGTGAAGAGGGTATTGTGGCTCACCCCCATCCTGATGTGGCTCAGGCCTTGCGTGTTGAAGGCAAGCCCGCACTCGAAAAGTCCGCAAGTTTCAACAAAGGCTTGCTCGAGGTGCAAGATGTGGCAAGCCAGGCTGTCGCAGCCTTGCTTGCACCGCGGCGTAACCAAACCCTGGTCGATTTTTGCGCTGGTGCTGGTGGTAAGACCTTAGCCCTTGCCATTGCGATGCGAAACACGGGGCAGGTCTACGCTTGCGACAACAACACAACCCGGCTCGCGAGATTAAAGCCGCGACTTGTTCGTTCGGGGCTTAGTAATGTCCAACCTTTTGCGATTGATAGCGAAGTCGACCCCAAGTTGGTAAGGCTAGCGTCAAAAGCCGACGCCGTCCTAGTCGATGCACCTTGTAGCGGATTTGGCACACTGCGACGAAACCCCGATTTGAAGTGGCGCTTTAAGGCTGATGATTTGGAGCGATTAGTCGTGCAACAGGCATCGATTCTTCAAGCTGCAAGCCGCCTGGTTCGTCCTGGAGGATGGCTGGTCTATGCGACCTGCAGCTTGTTGCGCGAGGAAAACCAAGATCAAGTGCTTGCCTTTCTTGAAGCCTCGGAGCAATTTGAACTGGAGTCGCCCATGCAGGTTCTGCAATCCCAAGGCATCAGCCTGGGCCGCGAGTTGGCGCTTGAAAGTGCTGGTAAACATCACGGGATGGTCTGGCAGACCGATCCTTCAAGTGACGGCTGCGATGGCTTTTTTGCGGCGAGGATGCGACGCCGCGTTTAGAGCTTGCGCTTGCCCTAACAAATGGGCCTACAATGCATATGGGATCCAGAATGCTAGGGAGGCATGATCTTGATTCAAACAACAGAGCAGGCTGCGGTACAGCTGGCAAACGATAGTTTGTTGAGTCATCTTGGTGGTTTAGAGGCTTGGCTTCGGCCATTGCTGCATTGGGTGGCTTATGGTTTTTCTGAAGTGAGTCTTCTCGGCTTGCTGATCGTGGCCTTGGTCACAACCCATATCACCATTGCCGCGGTTACGATTTTCTTGCATCGCTGCCAGGCGCATCGGGCCCTGGACTTACATCCTTTAATCTCACATTTTTTCAGATTCTGGCTCTGGCTAAACACCGGTATGGTGACCAAGGAGTGGGCGGCGATCCACCGAAAGCACCATGCCAAGTGCGAAACCGAAGAAGATCCTCACAGCCCTGTCACGCGCGGCCTTGAGACGGTGCTTTTTCGTGGTGTGGAGCTTTACCGCATCGAGGCACTCAATCAAGAGACCATGGACCGCTACGGTCACGGCACACCCGATGACTGGATCGAAAGAGTCCTTTACACACGGCATTCGTACCTTGGTGTTTACGTTTTATTGCTTGTTGACCTGTTGCTGTTCGGTGCCATGGGCCTTGCGATGTTTGCGATTCAAACAGGGTGGATCCCATTTTTTGCGGCCGGTGTCATCAATGGGGTCGGCCATGCGAAGGGTTATCGCAATTTTGATTCCTCCGATAAAAGCGGCAACATTTCACCTTGGGGTATTTTGATCGGTGGTGAAGAGCTCCACAACAACCACCACACATTCCCTGCATCAGCAAGGTTGAGTTATAAGTGGTGGGAGTTTGATATCGGCTGGATGTACATCCAGATCATGGCTTTTTTTGGTCTGGCGAAGGTCCGTCGCGTGTCACAACGTCCTAAGTTTCAGTTACCTTGCGAACATATCGATGCGCGTGCTTTACAAGCGGTGATTGCTAATCGCTATGACATGATGTCGGCCTATGCAAGGTCGATTCGCGAAGCAAAGCGAGCTAAAGCAGACGATGCCTTGCAAACACTTACGAGCATGCATACCGAGCTTGCCAGCCTTTGGGAGCGTTCTTCGCTGTCCGTGGAGCAATTGGTACAACAATTCGAAGATTGGTGTCGCCGTGCAGAAGCAAGCGGTGTTGCCGCCTTGCGCGAGCTTTCCCTGAGGGCAAGAAGTTATGTCTAATTCGCATCAAACTTCTCATACTGGCAGCGATGGGTCCGCTGAGGGGCCTCAGTCCGGCACATCCAGCCCCGCCATGCCATCTTCCGGCGAATCCAGTGCTTATCAGTTTATCGAGCTGCCTTTTTTTGCAGCGCTTCACTCAAGCCTCGCTGTCGCAGGACAACTAAGCCCTGGGGACATGGCTGCCATCAGGGAAGCCGGCTTTTCAAGTGTGATTAATAATCGCCCTGACGGTGAGGGAGGTCCGAGCCAGCCAAGTCATAGCGAGATAAAAGCAGCCGCCGACGCGGTTGGTCTTCACTATGTTTGTCAACCGGTGATCTCATCGCAGATGACAATGGACGACGTCCATCAGTTTCACGAACATCTTGAGGCTTTACCGAAACCCGTACTTGCTTTCTGCCGCACGGGGACGCGTTGCACACGCCTTTTTCAAGCGCGCTAGGCTTGTACTGAGAGCGCGCTAGGGTTTAAATGACGATTACTTGATCTTGGTCTCTTTGTACATCACGTGCTTGCGAGCAACGGGATCGTACTTCTTGATTTCCATTTTGCCCGGGGTGTTGCGCTTATTTTTGTCGGTCGTGTAGAAGTGGCCGGTACCCGCGCTTGATTCAAGCTTGATTTTTTCACGCATGATTTAACTCCTGAATTGTTAAAAGCGGTTTTAAACCGCTTCGCCCCGAGCCCGCATGCCACTAAGCACCACATCAATACCTTGCTTGTCGATCAATCGGAGACCAGCAGAGGAAATGCGTAGCCTAACCCAGCGCTTTTCGGTCTCAACCCAAAAACGGCGGTAGTGCAAATTGGGCAAAAAGCGCCGCTTGGTCTTGTTATTGGCGTGAGAAACATTGTTTCCCACCATCGGAGCTTTCCCAGTTACCTGACATACGCGCGCCATATCAACCTCGGTCAATGCTTAGATTGCAAAGCCTTTGATTATACATCAGCCGATATTTTTTTGTAAGAACTGAACAAGTTGCGACTTTGATACGGCGCCGACCTGTTGCGCGACCTGTTCGCCTTGCTTGAAAAGAATTAAGGTTGGAATGCCGCGGATACCAAAGCGTTGTGCGATTTCGCCGTGTTCATCGACATTGAGTTTTGCAACTTGCAGCTTGTCGCCCATGTCTTTAGCAACTTCATCCAGGATGGGGGCTATCATTTTACAAGGCCCGCACCACTCCGCCCAAAAGTCCACCAGGACGTGTCCTTCTGCCTTCATCACGTCTTCGTCAAAACTGCTGGAACTCACATGTTTAACACTCATCGATCCACTCCTGAGAAACAGTGGGCTCAATCATAGCGTGAAGCCTTGCAAAAACCCCAGCGGGAAAGGGCCGCTTGAGGCGTTCTAGTAACCGTTTGGGCAATTGGTACGGGGCAGAGCTTTCGCGCCTGTTGTTAGAATGTCGATGGACGGGCCCCCTCGCATCGTGGCCCGGTGAACCTGGTCAGGTCCGGAAGGAAGCAGCCACAGCCGTTCGTCGTGAGTGCCGAGGTCCCGGCTCGTCCAGTCTGCAGGATCATATGGACCCACTATTCCCCGAAGACGCCGTTTCACAGCACCAGGTACTGGCCCGTAAATGGCGACCACGTAATTTTGCTTCGCTCGTTGGGCAAGAGCATGTGGTGAAGGCCTTGCGTCATGGTTTGAAAACCGGGCGGATTCACCATGCTTACTTGCTTACGGGTACCCGCGGGGTGGGGAAAACAACCATTGCGCGAATACTTGCGAAGGCTTTGAACTGTGAACAGGTCGACCGGGATGATCCAGATCCATGCGGCCTCTGCTCGTCCTGTCTTCAAATCGATCGCGGTCGCTATGTGGACTATTTGGAGCTTGATGCGGCTAGCCACCGGGGCGTTGAGGAAATGGCCCAGTTGCTTGAAAACGCGATCTATGCGCCAACGCTTGGGCGCTGGAAGGTGTATGTGATCGACGAAGTTCACATGCTCAGCAATCACGCTTTTAACGCAATGCTCAAGACACTCGAAGAACCGCCGGGGCATGTGGTCTTCGTATTGGCCACGACTGACCCCCAAAAAGTCCCGGTCACCGTGTTGTCGCGTTGTTTGCAATTGTCGCTGCGCAACATGTCGCCGCAGGCGATCGCCGAGCATTTATCGACCGTACTTCACGAGGAGCAAATTGCCTACGAACCCGATGCGTTAAACCAGATTGCTAAGTCGGCGGCAGGCTCGATGCGCGATGCATTATCACTGCTTGATCAAGCGATTTCGCACGGCGCGGGCGAGGTTCGAAGCGCTGAAGTTCTGGCGATGCTTGGTGCCATTGACCGAGATAAAGTTGCGCAGATCATGGATGCGCTTTTGGAAGCCAACCCTCGTCAACTGTGCGCGCTCGCAGAAGAAGTATGTGCTTTAGGCGTTGACGCTGCTGCGGTCTTGCAGGCACTTGCGCAATTGGTGCAAGACTTGAGCCTTCTGAAACTAGATGCGCTTGAGGCGGACGACCTGCAACTTAGGCGCTGGGCTGATGCCTGCGAAGCGGAACAATTACAGGTTTACTGGCAAATCCTGCTTCACGGACGTCGTGATCTGCCGCTTGCGCCCGATCAGCAAGCGGGATTGACCATGACCCTATTGCGACTACACGCTTTTCGACCTTTAGCCTTTCGCGCTTCAGCCACTCAGGCGCAGGTTGTGAATCATGGGGCCACCACAGCGCCCGATATGCGGCCGGTCGCAGCACCCGCCAAGCGGGCCGCGCAGCAAATAGCATCGGGCGTGCAAAGGGAGGCATCCGAGCCGCAGTCAGTTCGTCAGCCGTCAGTTCGTCAGCCGTCAAAGCAAGATGCCCCTGTCGAGGTGACCGAGTTCACATTGGATTGCGCGTGGTCTGAGCTTGCCACGAGGATTCCCTGTTCAGGTTTTGTTCGTCAATTTTTAGAGCAAAGCGAGTTACTCGCCATCGAGGGTGTGCACATTCGGGTGCGCGTGCCAATTCGACCGCTTGCTGAACAGGCAACCGTCAACAAAGTCAAAGATTTGCTGGTTGGGCACTTTCAAGTGCCGCTACGCTTATCGGCCGAAGTCGGCTCGGTCGGGGTGCAGACGGCCGCCTCCATTCATGATGCGCAACGACGCGCCGAGCGTGACGCTGCGCTTCAGGGTTTGCAGAGCGATCCTTTTGTGCAGGCGATGGTCAACGAACTCGGCGCCCAAATCGATCCTGACTCAGTCCAAGCACGTAAGCACTAGAATCACTTCGGAAAACCTTGAAAGGACAATCCCATGATGAAGGGTCAATTGGCGGGCTTGATGAAGCAAGCCCAGCAAATGCAAGACAATATGAAAAAGGCCCAGGAGCAACTGGCCAGTGTCGAAGTTGAAGGGCAGTCCGGTGCGGGCATGGTGAAGGCGGTTGTCACCGCCCGTAATGAGGTTCGCCGAGTGATTATCGATCCCTCGCTGCTGACCGATGACAAAGACATGCTTGAGGATTTAGTGGTGGCCGCGCTCAATGATGCGCTTCGCAAAGCAGACGAAACGGCCCAGGCTCACATGGGTAAGCTCACCCAAGGTTTACCGCTGCCACCTGGGTTCAAGCTTCCCTTTTGATGGTTCAGGTTGTGCTTTTGATTGTGCAAGCTACCCAATTGATGGGCGATAGGCTGAACCGATTCAACCACCTAGGCGATTTGGGTGTCACCAACGCTTGATGCGCTCATCGCAGAGCTACGCAGGCTTCCCGGCGTTGGTCCAAAATCGGCACAGCGTTATGCTTTTCATATGCTCCAGCATGACCGAGAAGGGGCGGCTTTGCTTGGACGGTCGCTTGCCGAAGCGGTACAAAAAATAAAGCACTGCGAACGCTGTAATACGTTTTCTGAACAAAGCCTTTGCGACACTTGCTCATCGGCCCGAAGAGACCCTGGCCTTTTGTGCGTCGTCGAAACACCGGCAGACCAGCTCATGCTCGAGCAAACCTTGAGCTATTCGGGTTATTACTTTGTGCTCATGGGTCGTCTTTCACCGCTTGATGGCATCGGTCCAGATGACTTGCATATCCAACGCCTGCTGAGTCGCGTTAACGATGGTTTGGTGAGCGAGGTCATTCTGGCTACCAACTTCACGGCCGAAGGTGAAGCGACCGCGCATTATCTCGGCATGATGCTTAAGCGACAGGGGTTGAAAGTAAGCCGTCTTGCCCGGGGTGTTCCGGTCGGAAGTGAGCTTGAATATGTCGATGCCAGCACCATTGCCCAGGCCTTGAGAGATAGAAGAGGTTTCTCCGGCGCCTAACTTGCGGCTTCGGCTAAAATAGAAAGGTTTAACTGCGCCAAGTCAAGTAGGGCTTTCTTTGCTCTCCGCCTGCGCCACAACCTGGTACCTATCATCGTGTCTTCTTCCTCACCGTCATCGTCGCACCAAGCAAGCCCTCGTCTGCTACCTATCACCACGCCCGCAGTGCTCGCGCTTGCAAACGGCCAGATTTTTTACGGCGAATCGATCGGTGCCGATGGTTGTGCAGTCGGTGAGGCTGTCTTCAACACCGCGATGACCGGTTACCAGGAAATTTTGAGTGACCCGAGCTACGCCAGGCAGCTGGTCACCCTGACTTATCCGCATATAGGTAATGTGGGTAGCAATCAAGAGGATGACGAGGCGCCGCGGGTTGATGCAGCAGGCTTGATCATCAAGGCGCTTTCGCCACGAGCGTCGAATTGGCGCTCAACGCAAGATTTGCCGGCTTACCTGAAGCAACGCGGAATTTGCGCGATTGCAGGCATCGATACCCGAAAGCTCACGCGCATACTGAGAATCGAAGGAGCACAGGCTGCTTGTTTGCTTGCGGGCGATGAGGCCGGCCATCGTGAAGAAGCTGCGCTAAAGGCCTTGACCAAAGCGCGTGAGTTCCCTGGCATGGCAGGGCTTGACCTTGCCAAAGAGGTCACTACCCATGAGGCGTACTTGTGGCGCGAAGGCAGCTGGACTTTAAATGACGGCCACCAACACGCCCAGACGCCCGCCCGGTTTCGGGTGGTCGCGCTCGATTTTGGGGTCAAGCGCAATATTTTGCGAATGTTGGTCGATCGAGCCTGCGAGGTTCATGTGCTTCCAGCACAAAGCACTGCAAAGGCTATTCTCGCGTTAAAGCCCGACGGTGTATTCCTTTCGAATGGTCCCGGCGATCCCGAACCCTGCCAGTATGCGATCGATACGGCCCGAGAATTGATGGCACAAAAGCTTCCCTTGTTTGGTATTTGCTTGGGTCACCAGATCATGGGCCTAGCGTCGGGTGCTAAAACCATGAAGATGAAGTTTGGCCATCATGGCGCAAACCATCCGGTGAAAGATCTGAAAAATGGATCAGTCATGATCACAAGCCAAAATCACGGTTTTGCTATCGATCCTGAGACGCTACCGCCGAATTTGCGGATTACTCATGTCTCACTATTTGATGGATCGATTCAGGGCATAGAGCGCAGCGATTGTCCAGCCTTCGCTTTTCAAGGACACCCTGAGGCAAGTCCAGG
This sequence comes from Burkholderiaceae bacterium, assembly GCA_900299025.1. GTDB lineage: Bacteria > Pseudomonadota > Gammaproteobacteria > Burkholderiales > Burkholderiaceae_E > UBA3064. Next base: position 4,246 of record OMIE01000030.1, on the reverse strand, counting down.
ACCTCACGATGTTGGTCCCTTGTTTGATCGATTTATTGAAGCGATGCTTGAGCGTCAGACCCAAGGAAAGATCTAAAATGCCTAAGCGTTCTGATATCCATCGCATTCTAATTATTGGTGCAGGTCCAATCATTATTGGCCAGGCCTGTGAATTTGATTATTCAGGTGCCCAGGCCTGTAAAGCACTCAAGCAAGAGGGCTTTGAGGTGATTTTGGTCAACAGCAATCCGGCCACGATCATGACCGATCCTGAAACGGCCGATGTGACTTATATTGAGCCGATCACCTGGCAGGTACTCGAACGAATCATTGCAAAGGAGCGGCCTGATGCGGTGTTGCCAACCATGGGCGGGCAAACTGCGCTCAACTGTGCGCTCGAATTGCATCAGCGAGGCATACTGAGCCAGTACGGTTGCGAGCTTATCGGCGCATCCCCAGAGGCTATCGAGAAGGCTGAGGATCGGCAAAAATTCAAGCTGGCGATGCAAGGCATCGGTCTTGGTTCGGCGCGCTCAGGCATCGCGCACAGCTTGCAAGAAGCGCAAGATGTCCAAACAACCATCGGATATCCAGTCATCATCAGGCCTAGTTTTACCCTTGGTGGTACAGGTGGCGGGATTGCATACAACCAGGAAGAGTTTCTCGAAATTTGTAAGCGTGGTCTTGATCTTTCGCCCACGCGTGAATTGTTGATTGAAGAGAGCCTGATCGGTTGGAAAGAGTTTGAGATGGAGGTCGTGCGTGACCGAAAGGACAATTGCATCATTGTTTGTTCGATTGAAAACCTCGATCCCATGGGTGTTCACACCGGCGACTCCATCACGGTTGCACCTGCTCAAACCCTGACTGATAAGGAATATCAGATCATGCGCAACGCTTCGATTGCGGTGTTGCGCGAGATTGGCGTCGATACCGGGGGTTCGAATGTGCAATTTGCGATCAATCCGGCCGATGGTCGAATGATCGTGATCGAAATGAATCCGCGGGTCTCTCGATCCTCGGCGTTGGCCTCCAAGGCAACAGGCTTTCCGATTGCCAAGGTTGCAGCCAAGCTTGCCGTAGGCTACACCCTCGATGAGTTGAGCAATGAAATTACGGGGGGGATGACACCAGCTTCCTTCGAACCTTCGATCGATTATGTCGTGACCAAGGTCCCGCGCTTTGCCTTTGAGAAGTTTCCTCAAGCCGATTCACGCCTCACCACCCAAATGAAGTCGGTGGGCGAGGTAATGGCCATTGGTCGAAATTTTCAGGAGTCGCTACAAAAAGCATTGCGAGGCCTTGAAACTGGGATCGACGGTTTTGAAGAACGTTCTACTGATGAAGACGAAATTACCCGTGAGATCGGAGAACCAAGGCCTGAGCGGCTACTTTATGTAGCCGATGCCTTCAGAATTGGCTTATCGGTTGAGGAAGTTTATGAAGAAACCGGTATTGATCCCTGGTTTTTGGATTACATCGCCGAATTGATTGATATCGAAGGTCGACTTAAGCAGCGTAGCCTCGGATCCCTAACGCGCGATGAACTCAAAGCGATGAAGGCCAAAGGGTTCTCGGATCGGCGCCTTGCCTTTTTGATGCAATGCACGCCTGATGAGGTTCGTGAGGCAAGATGGGCCTTGGGCGTGCGCCCAGTCTATAAGCGAGTTGATACCTGTGCTGCCGAATTCAGCACCAACACTGCTTACATGTACTCAACTTATGACGATGAATGCGAGGCTGCACCGAGCGATAAACCTAAGATGATGGTGCTTGGCGGTGGGCCGAATCGTATTGGTCAGGGCATTGAATTTGATTACTGCTGCGTACACGCTGCTTTCGCGCTTCGCGAGGATGGTTATGAAACCATTATGGTCAATTGCAATCCCGAAACCGTATCAACCGATTACGACACCTCAGACCGCCTCTACTTCGAACCACTAACGCTTGAAGACGTTTTAGAAATCGTTGCGATCGAAAAACCCAAAGGGGTCATTGTTCAGTACGGGGGGCAAACCCCCTTAAAGCTCGCTCTTGCATTGGAAAAGCACGGCGTTCCTATTATCGGTACATCACCTGAATCGATTGACATTGCAGAGGATCGCGAACGATTCCAACAGTTATTGAAACAGTTAAATCTTTTGCAGCCGCCTAACCGCACAGCACGAACTGAGAGCGAAGCCCTTAGCCTTGCCGCTGAGATTGGCTATCCCTTGGTTGTGCGGCCAAGCTATGTCCTTGGCGGTCGCGCCATGGAGATTGTCCATGAGCAAAAGCAATTAGAGCGTTATATGCGAGAGGCGGTAAAGGTTTCCAACGACTCGCCAGTTTTACTTGATCGATTTTTAAACGATGCGATCGAGGTCGATGTAGACTGTTTAAGCGATGGACAACGCGTATTCATCGGCGGTGTCATGGAGCATATTGAGCAGGCAGGTGTCCACTCGGGTGATTCGGCTTGTTCGTTGCCCCCTTATTCCCTGCCTCAAGCCTTGATCGACGAACTCAAGCGCCAGACCGCTGCGATGGCTAAAGCGCTCAAAGTGATAGGGCTCATGAATGTGCAGTTTGCAATTCAGCAAGGCGATGCTGAGTCAGCGCCCAAGGTCTATGTACTTGAAGTCAACCCGCGTGCCTCGCGCACCGTACCTTTTGTATCGAAGGTAACCGGACTTCAACTTGCCAAGATTGCCGCTAGAGCCATGGCAGGGCGCTCACTTGCTGATCAAGCCATTGGTGCGGAAGTAACGCCGCCTTACTTTTCAGTAAAAGAGGCAGTCTTCCCCTTCGTGAAGTTTCCAGGCGTTGATATTTTGCTTGGGCCGGAGATGAAATCGACCGGCGAGGTTATGGGCGTTGGGAAGACTTTTGGCGAAGCCTATGTTAAGTCTCAGCTCGGGGCAGGCACGAGGCTTCCTGAGAAAGGTACGGTCTTTATATCGGTCCGAAATAGCGATAAACCTAAGGCGATTGCAGTGGCGCGAGGTCTTTGTGAGCTTGGCTTTCGGCTGATTGCAACCAAGGGAACGGCTGCTGTCTTGCGAGAGCAGGGGATCACCGTTGACGTGGTAAACAAAGTTCAGGATGGCAGGCCTCACATTGTTGATATGATCAAGAATGGTGACATTGATCTCGTTATTAATACAGTGGAAGAAAAGCCTAATGCGATTGCCGACTCGCGTTCTATTCGTACAACCACGCTTGCCCAACGAGTGACCGTTTTCACGACGATTGCTGGTGCCTGGGCTGCCGTTGAAGGTATGCGTGCCATGAAAGCACTCGATGTTTATGCCCTGCAGCAATTGCATGCTTCACTTGTTCATTAATCAGAGGATGAAATGGCTACGATTCCTTTAACAGTTGTCGGTGCTGAGTTACTCAAAGAGGAATTGCAGCGACTCAAGCATGTCGAGCGTCCTGCAGTTATTACAGCCATTGCTGAGGCTAGGGCGCAGGGCGATTTGTCCGAAAATGCAGAATACGACGCGGCTCGCGAACGCCAAGGCTTTATCGAAGGGCGTATCGCTGAGCTTGAATCTAAATTGAGTAACGCTCAAATTATCGATCCCAAGTTGCTTGACGCTGATGGTCGGGTTGTTTTTGGGGCTACCGTCGAACTTGAGGAAGTCGAGTCGGGTCATACAGTCACCTACCAAATCGTGGGCGACGATGAGGCCGATATCAAAAAAGGAAAGATTTCGGTGTCTTCACCGATTGCTCGCGCAATGATTGGGAAGTACGAGGGCGATCCGATCGATGTTCAGGCCCCAGGCGGCGTGAAGTCCTACGAAGTACTAGCCGTTCGCTACGAATAATCCTTGGGCCGATAAAGCACAAGAAGTTTGCCAATGGACTGCACGGCAGCACAGCCTAAGGCCTCGAAAAGGGCTTCCAAGAGGGCTTGGCGGGTCTGTCGATCGTCACCTGCGACTCTCACCTTGATCAATTCATGGGCCCTTAACGAGCGGTCTGTTTCGCGTATGACGGCTTCGCTTAGACCTTCTTGGCCGATCATGACGACTGGATTGAGGTGATGAGCAGCTGCTTTGAGCGACTTTCGCTCGGCTGCGCTAAGAATCAGGGCTACGCCACTGCCTTGTCCGTCGATCTGGCGATCGATCAACAGTGCGTTACGAGCTCGACCTTCGGCGGTTTCAGCGCGGTTGCCAAGGGTTTTTTTCTGCGTGCTGGTGGACTTTGCACCCGTCCTGCTGCTGGAAGGTTTTTTGGAGACCGTGCGAGACGTCTTCGTTGGGCTGCTTGATCG
>OMIE01000029.1 GCA_900299025.1 Burkholderiaceae bacterium | reverse complement strand
TTGCCCATCTCCCGATGCCTAGGATGACCAATACCATCATGCTCAATGGCGATAAGGATCCCGAGGAGATCATCGCATCGATCGATCGCGGTATTTATGCGGTCAATTTTGGTGGCGGCCAGGTGGACATCACCAACGGCAAGTTTGTGTTCGGGGCGAGCGAGGCGTGGTGGGTTGAAAAGGGTAAAAAGCGCTATCCAGTCAAAGGTGCCACCTTAATTGGTAACGGGCCTGAAGCGCTCACCCGAGTGACCATGATCGGTAACGACATGAAGCTCGATCCTGGTGTAGGAACTTGCGGTAAGGATGGGCAAAGCGTGCCGGTTGGTGTGGGGCAGCCGACGCTACGTATTGAGGGACTTACCGTTGGCGGTACGGCTTAGTCGCCAGCTCGATTTCTTGACGACGGGCTTTTGTGGCATAGTCAGCGGTTAATGCACGAGGTCTTCATGACAACAACATATTTTTTTGCAGGGTTTTACTTTTGGGGCTTTTCCGCAACCGGCGGAACGAGTCACAGGACCTGACACCCTCAAGTCAACCGAAGACTCGAACAAACCGCCGGAACCCCGGCGGTTTTTTTTTGATTTGGAGCGAGCCATGCAACCCATCACCGACGATGTCCGTATTCGAGAAATTAAGGAATTGACGCCGCCCTCGCATGTATTGCGCGAGTTTGTATGCAGTGAGCGTGCCGCCCAGGTGACTTATGAGTCGCGTCAGGCGATTCACCGCATCCTCCATGACATGGACGATCGACTGCTGGTGATCATCGGCCCTTGTTCGATTCACGACACGAAGGCTGCGATGCAATATGCCAAGCAGCTGATGGGCCTACGTGAGCGTTATGCCCAGGACTTGGAAATTGTCATGCGGGTTTACTTTGAAAAGCCGCGCACGACCATTGGCTGGAAGGGCTTGATCAACGATCCCGATTTGGACGGCAGCTTTCAAATTAATAAGGGTCTTCGGCTCGCTCGCGAGTTGTTACTCAACATCACCGAAATCGGCATGCCGGCAGGTACGGAGTTTCTCGACATGATTTCGCCGCAATACATTGCTGATCTGGTTGCATGGGGTGCGATTGGCGCTAGAACAACCGAGAGCCAGTCGCATCGTGAGTTGGCTTCGGGGCTGAGCTGTCCGGTCGGCTTCAAGAATGGCACCGATGGCAATTTGCGGATCGCATTCGATGCGGTGAAAGCAGCATCACACCCGCACCACTTTTTGTCAGTGACTAAAGGCGGGCACTCGGCCATCGTATCGACCAACGGTAATGAGGACTGCCATGTCATTTTGCGTGGTGGCAAAACGCCGAACTATGATGCTGCTTCGGTCGACGCTGCCTGCAAAGAGGCTGCCAACGCGGCGCTCGCCTGTCGCTTGATGATTGACGCAAGCCACGGTAACAGCCAAAAGAAGCCCGAAAACCAGATCCCAGTGCTAAGAAACATTGCCGCACAAATCGCCGAAGGTGATGCACGCATCATGGGCGTGATGATCGAGAGTCATTTGCATGCAGGTCGTCAAGATCTTGTCCCCGGCAAGCCCTTAACCTACGGACAAAGCATCACCGATGGCTGTATTGGTTGGGATGATTCCGCGCAAATGCTGCAAGAGCTCGCCGATGCGGTCAAGGCACGGCGTCTTGTACTTGAGACTGCTTAGCGTTTTCTGTCCCACAACACATCGAGCCCGCCGGCCTGTCGATTGAGCACACGGGCAAGCACAAATAAGAGGTCGGAGAGCCTGTTGAGGTATTGCTGCGCGAGCGGGCGGACGGGTTCTGCCGCTGCAAGCGCAACCACTGCCCTTTCAGCGCGCCGGCAGACGGCGCGGCAGACATGGGCTTGGGCAGCATGAGATGAGCCTCCTGGCAAGATGAATTCGGCAAGCCTTGGCAGGCTTGCATTGTGCAAGGCGAGCGCTTCATCGAGTCGTAGCACTTGGTGGGCCTGTAATTGTTCGTAGCCAGGAATGCAGAGCTCGCCGCCTAAGTCGAATAAGTCATGCTGGATTTCATGAAGCAGGTTGTCGATTTCTTTGAGCGCATCGGGTTCAGCGCTTTTTAGCGATGGACTAAATTGTGCGCGCAGCACGCCGAGTTGGGAATTCAACTCGTCGACTTCGCCCATGGCGTGCACCCTGAGACTGTCTTTAGAGGTGCGGCTGCCGTCACCTAATCCCGTGCTGCCATCGTCGCCTGTACGCGTTGCAATTGCCGTCAGTCGCTGACCCATAAGCCTCGTCCTTCCTTCGCCATGTCGTTCGTGTCAAGTGGCAGCCCAGATCCTTGATCGCCCGAGCTTGCGAATTCGTTAAAAGCGGCCAACAGTTTAAGCGCTAGCCCTATTCGAACGTTTTGTGCCCTTTCCACTTCGACGTCATCATTGGTATTCGCCATCGGGCGTGGGATACTTCGTGTCTCATTGTGGAGGAGACTGCCCATGAATTCGCCTTATGCCGTGCTCGATGCGATCAGGCGCCCACTGCCTCAAGCGCTCAGCGAGGCTTTAAAACAATTGTTTGCAGAACGGTTTTCAACAGCGCAATCGGTACGAGATCACCACGGCAAGGACGAATCACCGTTTCCAACAACACCGCCTGATGCCGTGGTTTTTGCTCAGAGTACCGATGAAGTCGTCGAAGTCGTAAAGCTCTGCGCCAAATATCAAACGCCTCTTATTCCCTTTGGTGCCGGGTCCTCGCTCGAGGGGCATTTGCTCGCTGTTCAGGGCGGCGTGAGTTTGGATCTTTCGGGCATGAATCAAATCGTCGCGATTCACGCTGAGGATTTGACCGCGACGGTTCAGGCTGGGGTAACTCGCAAGCAGTTAAATGAAGCGCTTAAGTCAACTGGCTTGTTTTTTCCGATCGATCCGGGTGCCGACGCTTCGCTTGGCGGTATGGCGGCAACCCGTGCTTCGGGAACAAACGCGGTACGCTATGGCACGATGCGTGAAAACGTTCTAGGACTTAGTGTCGTGACAGCCGAGGGCAAAGTGATCAAGCCCTTTAATCGCGCAAAGAAATCGTCTGCGGGCTATGACCTAACGCGCTTGTTTGTCGGCTCAGAGGGCACGCTTGGCGTGATTACCGAAGTAACGGTCAAGCTTTATCCCGTTCCTGAGGCCATGAGCGCAGCGGTTGTGAATTTTCCATCGCTCGATGCGGCGGTCAATACCGTGATTCAGACGATTCAGATGGGCGTACCCATTGCTCGCAGCGAATACCTCTGCCCCTACACGATCAAGGCGATTAACGCGCACTCGCACACCACGCTTCGCGAAGCCCACACCTTGTTTTTTGAGTTTCATGGCACCGATGCCTCGGTGAAGGAGCAGGCCGAAGCGGTTCAGCAGCTCGCCAGGGAATTTGGTGGCGAGGATTTTGAATGGGCCACACGTCCTGAGGATCGTTCGCGTTTGTGGAACGCTAGGCATAATGCCTATTTCGCTTTGTTGCAATCGCGCCCAGGTAGCAAGGGTTTGTCGACCGATACCTGCGTACCGATTTCAAAGCTTGCCGATTCGATTACCGGCGCTCGCGCCATCCTTGATCGTTCGTCGATGCCAGTAGGTATTTTGGGACATGTTGGTGACGGTAATTTCCATTGCGCCATCTTGATCGATCCCAATAACCCTCAGGAAATTGAAGAGTCAGAACGTTTAAACGATGAGATCGTCAAGCTTGCGCAGTCGATGGAAGGTACTTGTACTGGAGAGCATGGTATCGGTCTGCACAAAATCGATTATCTCGAGCACGAGGCGGGTGACGATGCGATGGAAATCATGCGTTCGATTAAGCGAGCTATGGATCCTTCGAATATTCTCAACCCTGGCAAAATTTTCAGATTGCAATAATCCATAGAGCGTTGTGAATCGCGAGTTTTGATGGCAAATGCGCTTGATGAAAAAGCCGAGCACGACCATGCTCTGGTCGGCTTAAACCTTACGACCAAGACGGGTTTGGCAAGGGTCGAAGCGCCTTTGGAGCCTTTGCAAAGCGATATTGCCAAACCGCCTAGCCCTGCGCGTAAGGCGCAGGTGGCGCGAGAACTTGCGCGATTGCTTCCCGAGGGTGCGGTGCTTTGGCGTGATGAGGATTTGCGACCCTACGAATGCGATGGATTGTCTGCCTTTAGGCAGCTACCGATGGTGGTTGTTATGCCACTCAATGAGGCCCAGGTGATCGAGGTGCTTCGCTGCTGCCATCGGCTTGAGGTGCCTGTGGTCGCTCGCGGAGCAGGCACCGGATTATCGGGTGGCGCCATGCCGCACGCCTCTGGGGTTGTGCTGTCATTAGCACGACTAAATAAGATCCTTCATATTGATCCGCATGCACGCCTTGCTCGTGTGCAACCAGGTGTACGCAATCTCGCCATTTCAGAGGCCGCAGCGCCATTTGGTCTTTATTATGCACCCGACCCCTCCTCACAAATCGCTTGCACGATCGGCGGCAATGTCGCTGAAAATTCGGGTGGCGTGCACTGCCTCAAATATGGTCTGACTGTTCATAACGTTATGAGGGTTAGGGCTATTAGCATCGAAGGTGAGGTGCTTGAGTTTGGATCTGAGGCGCTCGATAGCCCGGGACTTGATGTGCTTGCTGCCTTGATTGGTTCTGAAGGGATGCTTGCGGTTGTCACCGAAGTCACTGTGCGCTTGATTCCCAAGCCGCAGCTTGCTCGGGTGGTCATGGCTTCTTTCGACGATGTGATCAAGGCTGGCGAGGCGGTGGCCATGATCATTGCCGAAGGCATTATTCCGGCCGGTTTGGAAATGATGGATCAAAAGACCGCTGAGGCGGTCGAACCCTTCGTGCAAGCAGGTTACGATTTAAAGGCGCAAGCGATTCTTCTCGCAGAGTCTGATGGGACGCCCGAGGAGGTTGCCGAAGAGATTGCTCGTATTGAGGCGGTCTTAGAGAAAGCAGGTGCTACCGCGATGAAGGTTTCTGCCTCCGAAAGCGAGCGACTTCGCTTTTGGTCAGGTCGCAAAAATGCATTTCCAGCAGCAGGACGGATTTCGCCTGACTATTACTGTATGGACGGGACCATACCGCGTAAGCACCTTGGCAATATGTTGCGCGACATCGCGGCTATGGAAAAAAAGTATGCGCTTCGCTGCATGAATGTGTTTCATGCGGGCGATGGCAATTTGCATCCCTTAATTCTTTTTGATGCTAACGATCCTGATCAATGGCATAGGGCCGAGCTATTTGGCGCGGACATTTTAGAGCGTTGTGTTGATTATGGCGGAACGGTCACTGGCGAACACGGTGTTGGTATCGAAAAAATCAACTCCATGTGCGTGCAATTCTCCCCCAGTGAACGCGCAGCATTCTTTGCCTTCAAGCGCGCTTTTGACGCACTTGGCCTTCTAAACCCTGGTAAAGCAATCCCAACACTTGCGCGGTGCGCTGAATACGGCAAGATGCATGTTCATCGTGGTGCGATTTCGCATCCAAATTTAGAGCGGTTTTAATCGTCACGATGTTTTTGTACCTCGCATTGGCGCTATCTGGCGCAGACCAGTACGCTCGAAACCAGTGCTTTCGATGGGACGGTTGCTAGTGGAGAGTCTGGCTTGGTTACAGCAACGCATACTCGATGCGGCCCAGCATCAAATTCCGCTTCGCTTGCGAGGCTCTGGCAGTAAAGATTTTTATGGTGAAGCAGCCCGCGGTGAAGCGCTTGATGTAAGCGTTCATCAGGGTATTGTCAGTTACGAGCCAACCGAGCTTGTTATCACCGCAAAAGCCGGCACAGCGCTCAGCTTGATTGAACAAAGCCTGGCCGAACATCGCCAAATGCTTGCCTTCGAGCCGCCTCATTTTGGTCCCCAGGCCACGGTCGGTGGCATGGTTGCTGCCGGTCTTTCAGGGCCGCGCAGGGCAACAAGTGGCGCGGTGCGCGACTTTGTACTCGGCATGAGCCTTATCGACACCAACGCGGAGGTGTTGCGATTTGGTGGCGAGGTCATGAAGAATGTGGCTGGCTACGATCTCTCGCGATTGCATGTGGGTGCGCTTGGAACGCTCGGTGTGATTGCTGAGGTCTCGCTCAAGGTCTGGCCCATGCCCGCGGCGAGCGAAACGCTATGGCTTGCCATGGACGCGTCAGCCGCTATTGAGCATTTGAATCGCTGGGCGGCCGAGCCCTGGCCCTTAAGCGCGAGCGCCTGGGTGGACGGGCATTTGATTCTTAGGCTTGAGGGTGCTCAAGCGGCGGTCTCGCAGGCAGCAACCCGCTGGCAAAAGGACTATCAGGCCAAATTCCTGTCAGCCGATCAGGCAAGGCAGTTTTGGGACGACTTAAAAGAGCAACGGCTTGCGTTTTTTGGTGCGGTGCGTCAGTCGTCGAAGGCCTTATGGCGAGTGAGCCTGCCTTCGGCCAGTGCGCATCAGTCTTCTTGGGGCGATACGGTGATTGAGTGGGGAGGTGCACTGCGGTGGGTGCTTTGCTCCAACGATGACGCCTCGATTAGGGAGCAGGCCCGGGCTTTGGGCGGTCACGCGAGTTTGTTCCGAAGCCTTGATAAGCGCCACCCTGTGTTTAGCCCGCTTGCGCCGGCGATGCTCGCGCTCCAGCGCCGGATCAAGCGAGAGTTCGACCCGCTGGGCATTTTCAATCCTGGCCGACTCATGCCCTCGCTCGATGTCAACGCTTCATTTGCGTAAATCCTCAAGGTTGTTATGGAAACCCATCTCGCAAGCTGGATGAAGTCAACACCCGATGGTGATCTTGCAGAATCGATTCTGCGGCGATGCGTTCACTGCGGGTTTTGCACGGCAACCTGCCCGACTTATCAGCTCTTAGGCGATGAGCTTGATGGTCCCCGCGGTCGGATTTACCTCATCAAGCAGGTGCTTGAGGGTGAAACCGCAAGCCGTGCCACCCAAACCCATTTGGATCGCTGCCTGACCTGCCGAAACTGCGAAACCACGTGCCCCTCGGGCGTTGCCTATGGCCAATTGCTCGATGTGGGACGAAAAATCGTCGAGCAACAAGTCAGCCGGCCGCTCTCCCAAAGGCTGCTGCGAGGGCTCTTGCGCGAAACGCTGACCCGGTCCTGGCTTTTCAACCCAGCGATGAAGCTTGGCCAGAGTCTGCGCTCGATCCTGCCCCCTTTTTTGCGCGCAAAAGTGCCGGTGAAACGTGCAGCTGGCTTGCTGCCCACGCCTCTCCAACTTGCTGAACATCGCAGACAGGTCTTCATGCTCGTCGGCTGTGTTCAGCCTGCGATGATGCCAAGCATTGATGCAGCCACCATCCGCGTGCTGCATCGCTTGGGCATTCGGGCCGAAACGAGCCAGGGCTCGGGTTGTTGTGGTGCGATTCGTCATCACCTGAGCGATGAATCGGGCGCTTTAGCCCAAGCGCGACGCAATATTGACGCATGGTGGCCACAGCTCGAACGATCGGAGGTGTTGTTGATCAACGCCTCGGGTTGTAGCGTGATGGTGAAAGACTATGGGCATTTGCTGCGCAATGATCCAGCTTACGCCGAACGAGCTCGTATGCTGAGCGAAAAGACACGTGATATTTCTGAATGGTTACCCAGCGAGTTGTTGGCCTATGTGAACCGTCAGACGAATTGGGTCAAAGTACAGCAAAGTATTGTTTTCCATCCGCCATGCACCTTGCAACACGGTCAGCAAATTCGCGGTCAGGTTGAATCCTTGCTGCAAGCCTTTGGCGCGAGTCTTTTGCCAGTTCAAGACGCCCATCTTTGTTGCGGGTCGGCAGGGACTTACTCGATCACCCAGGCCGACTTATCGCTTGCCTTACGAGAGCGCAAGCTGCAGCACTTGCAGGCTGCATCGCCAGATAGCATCTTGTCGGCCAATATCGGTTGTATTAGCCATTTGCAAGGCGGTACCGAACTACCCGTGCGTCACTGGATCGAATGGGTCGATGCGCAATGGTGATCAACTCAAAAACCCTTGACGGCTTTCTTCGCGATGCGGCATGCCATATGCCCAGCATGCCTCCGTCGACGATTGTGGTTGGTTTGTCGGGTGGCGTGGATTCGGCACTGGCGGCTTGGGTCTTAAAGGCCATGGGCCATCAAGTCATCGGTCTTTTTATGAAGAACTGGGAAGACGATGACGATGATGCCTATTGCTCGACGAGGCAGGACTGGCTTGATGCAGCAAGCGTGGCCGATGTCTTGGGCATTGACATTGAAGCGGTAAATTTTGCTGCCGATTATAAAGAGCGGGTTTTTGCTGAGTTTTTGCGCGAGTATCAGGCCGGTCGAACGCCCAACCCCGATGTGCTTTGTAATGCAGAAATCAAATTTAAAGCTTTCTTAGACCATGCGATGCAATTCGGCGCCCAATGGATTGCGACTGGTCACTACGCGAGGATAGATCGGCTCCACGACCATGCCGATTGCAGCGATCGTGGACCGCCTGCCAAGACCCCGGTATACCGCTTGCTCAAAGGGGTTGACCCAAACAAGGACCAAAGCTATTTCTTGCATCGCCTCAATCAGGCTCAATTATCACGAAGCCTGTTTCCGCTTGGCGGTGTGCACAAGACCCAAGTGCGTGTGGCTGCGCAGGCGCTTGGCCTGCCTAATGCAGCCAAGAAAGACTCCACTGGGATTTGCTTTATTGGTGAGCGACCTTTTCGTGCTTTTTTGCAACGCTACTTGCCAAGCAGGCCGGGTCCGATCAAAGAGCCATCGGGCCGCTGCCTCGGAGAGCATCAGGGATTAGCTTTTTATACCCTTGGCCAGCGGAAAGGTCTTGGTATTGGTGGTGTCCGTGAGCCTGGCGAGCCTGCCCCTGCCTTTCATCAGCCTTGGTTTGTTGCCCGAAAAGATCTTGAGCGAAATACGCTTTGGGTGGTTCGGGGTCACGACCATCCCTGGTTGATGTCAGCGCAATTGCAAGCAGGGCAGTTAAGCTGGATTGCTGGGCCGCCCGATGACGATGATCCGAGCCTTGGATGCTTATCTGCAAAGACACGTTATCGCCAACACGACGCCCCGATTGCGAACCTGACCCAGGCATGTGGCGGCGCACTGCAATTGCATTTTCAAGATGCCCAGTGGGCAGTCACGCCGGGTCAGTCGGCGGTCATTTACCACGGCGAGACCTGTCTTGGCGGCGGGGTTATTGAATCTGCTGCGATGACGCCTTGAGTTCTGCAGCGCTTTGGGTCAGACTGCGCCTCGCGTTGTGCTTGCGCAAGAACAATAAGGAGGGGAGATGGCTTCATTATCTAGGTTTTGGGCGCTGGGTTTAGCAGGAGCTTTGTGTGTAATCGCCGTGGTTGGATGGATGTTTGCTTGGCTCCACGGGTTTTTTGCGCTGTTCTTTGGGGTATTGGTGCTCCTGGGCATTCGCGATGTGCTTCAGGAACATCACGCGATTTTGCGTAACTATCCAATTATTGGGCATTTTCGATTCCTGTTTGAAGAGATCCGACCTGAGATCCGGCAATACTTTATCGAATCGGATACAGAGCGCGTACCCTTCTCACGCGAGCAGCGCGCCATTGTTTATCAGCGCGCCAAAGGCGTGCTTGATAAACGTCCCTTTGGCAGTAAAGCCGATGTTTATGCGCCGGGTTATGAGTGGATGAACCATTCGATGACCCCCTCAAGTATTGCAAGCCATGACTTTCGGGTGATGGTTGGTGGCAATCGAAAGCAACCCTACAGCCTTTCGCTTTTTAATGTGTCTGCGATGAGTTTTGGCGCTTTATCGCCCAATGCCGTTTTGGCGCTTAATAAAGGTGCCAAGCTCGGTGGCTTTGCGCACGACACAGGTGAAGGCTCGGTGTCACGCTATCACCGCGAACCGGGTGGCGATTTGATTTGGGAGTTGGGATCGGGCTACTTCGGTGCGCGCAATCCTGACGGAACCTTTAGCGAAGAGCGTTTCATGAACAACGCCCTCGATCCTCAAGTGAAGATGATCGAGATCAAAATGTCGCAGGGCGCCAAGCCTGGCCATGGCGGTGTTTTGCCAGCGCCCAAGGTCACCCCTGAGATCGCAGAAGCGCGCGGGGTTGAGCCCTGGAAGACGGTTGAATCACCTGCTTCGCATTCGGCTTTTTCGACCCCGATTGAATTGTTGCAATTCATCGATCGGTTGAGAAATCTTTCGGGTGGCAAACCTACAGGATTCAAGCTTGCCATCGGGCACCCCTGGGAGTTTTTTGCGATCGTCAAAGCGATGCTCCAAACCGGTATTGTTCCAGATTTCATTGTGGTTGACGGCAAGGAAGGTGGCACCGGTGCTGCGCCTGCGGAGTTTATGGATCGCGCAGGCACGCCGATGCAAGATGGCTTAATGCTGGTTCACAACACCTTGGTTGGCGTTGGTTTGCGTGAGCAGATTCGTATTGGTGCTGCAGGCAAGATCGTGACGGCTTTTGATATGGCTCGCACCCTGGCGCTTGGCGCCGATTGGTGTAATGCGGCGCGAGGTTTCATGTTTGCACTCGGTTGCATCCAGTCGATGAGTTGCCATACGGATCGCTGCCCCACAGGCGTGGCCACACAAGATCCCTTGCGCCAACGCGCCCTGGTCGTGCCCGATAAGGCACAGCGGGTGTTTCAGTTTCATCAAAACACGCTAGAAGCTTTGCGCGAGCTCTTGCAGTCTGCAGGCTTGCAACACCCGAGCCAACTGCGACCCCATCACATCATGCATCGCAAATCGGCTGAAACCATCGTGCCTTTGTCGGAGTTGCATTGCATGCTCGAGCCAGGCGCTTTGCTAGCGTCTGATGGTGCTAAGCAATGCGGCGGCCCATGGGCTCAATGGTGGGAACGTGCACAGGCCGCACATTTCCATCCGCTGCCACAAGCTTGATGTTTCACATTGAACCCTTTGATACATCCTATGTCTGTCGACGCTTTCCGATTGCAAGCCTTATCCCCGCTTGATGGCCGCTACGCTTCAAAACTCGAACCGCTTGCCGCATTGTTTTCTGAAGCT
The DNA here is from genome assembly GCA_900299025.1 of Burkholderiaceae bacterium. Classification (GTDB taxonomy): domain Bacteria; phylum Pseudomonadota; class Gammaproteobacteria; order Burkholderiales; family Burkholderiaceae_E; genus UBA3064. The sequence continues at coordinate 15,629 of OMIE01000029.1, read as the reverse complement.
GGGTTTATGGCCCATCGGGTCAAGGTGGAAATCGCTTGGCTGAAGGCTTTAAGCCATTATGGTTTGCCCCAGGTACCCAGGCTTGATGATGCCGATGTGGCAGCCTTTGAAGCGATTGGCGACAACTTTGGGCTCGAGCAGGCTGCAAGGATCAAGGCGATTGAGGCAAGTACCAATCATGATGTAAAGGCCGTTGAGTATTTTCTCAAGGAAGAGGTTGCAAAGCTTTCGGGGCAACACCCGAGGCTTGCAGCTGCGGCGGAATTCATTCATTTTGCTTGTACCAGCGAAGACATCAACAACACATCGCACGCACTGATGCTTAAAGCGGCGCGCGAGGATTTGATGCTTGTCAAGCTCGAGCATTTGATGGCTCAGCTTCAGGCCATGGCCACGCGCTACGCGGCCTTGCCCATGCTCTCGCGCACCCATGGACAAGCGGCCACGCCAAGCACCTTAGGTAAGGAAATGGCCAACGTCCATGAGCGTTTGCGTAGAGCCAAGAAGCAATGGCTTGAGGTGATGCCGCTTGCGAAAATGAATGGTGCGGTCGGCAACTTCAACGCTCACCTCGCTGCCTACCCCGACGTCGATTGGGAGGGCCTTGCCAAGTGGGTGCTTGATGGCTTTGGCCTCGAGCAAAACACCCACAGCATCCAAATTGAGCCACACGATTGGATGTCGGCTTACTTTGATGCCGTGGCGCGCATCAATGCCATTCTGATTGACCTTGATCGAGACCTCTGGGGCTATATTTCACTCGGCTATTTTCGACAACGCACCAAGGCTGGTGAGATCGGATCATCGACGATGCCGCACAAGGTCAATCCCATCGATTTTGAAAATTCAGAAGGCAATTTGGGTGTCGCTAATGCGCTCTTGCGGCACTTATCGGACAAATTACCTCAATCGCGTTGGCAGCGGGATCTGACCGACTCGACTGTCTTAAGAAACGTCGGCGTTGCGCTCGGCTATAGCCTTTTGGCTTGGGAAAGTTGCTCGCGCGGCCTGGATAAACTCGAGGTCGATCAACGAAAGCTTGAACTTGACTTAGAGGCGAACTGGGAGGTGCTGGCCGAACCGATCCAAACCGTCATGCGCCGCTGGGGTGTGGATCAGGCCTACGAGCAATTAAAAGAACTCACCCGGGGTAAACGCTTGAGTGCCAAAGACATTCAAGACTTCATAGCGGGTTTGGCTATTCCTGAGTCTGAGAAGACTCGCTTGCTTGCGTTAAGTCCTGCAAGTTATACCGGTATGGCCGAAGTACTAGCGCGCAGAGTTTGAGCACTTAAGCATTAAGGAACAAGCTCAAACATTAAGGAACAAGCTCAAACTCGTCGTCTTTCTTCTTGACGGGCTTCACCAGATCTTCGCGTTTTATGCCAAGCCACATGGCCATGGCAGCAGCGACAAATACCGAAGAGTAAATGCCAAAGACGATGCCAATCGTCAATGCAAGCGCAAAGTAAAACAAGGCAGGCCCACCAAAAATCAGCATCGATACAACCATCATCTCGGTGCTTAAATGGGTGATGATGGTGCGCGAAGCTGTGGAGGTGATCGCGTTATCAATCACTTCGCGAGGCGAAGCTTTACGCATTTTTCTAAAGTTTTCACGGATACGATCAAAAATCACCACCGATTCGTTGACCGAGTACCCCAACACGGCGAGTACGGCAGCCAAAACAGCAAGGCTGAACTCCCATTGAAACGCTGCAAAAAAGCCAAGAATAATGACCACGTCGTGTAAGTTGGCCACGATGGCGGCAACAGCAAACTTCCATTCAAATCGAATGGCAAGGTAAATCATGATCCCGATCACAACAAAGAGCAACGCCATGGCGCCATCGGCAGCGAGTTCACTACCAACCTGTGGCCCAACAAATTCGACCCGTCGTAACTGCGCTTGAGGGTCGACGCTCTTAACCGCTGCCATCGCCTTCTCGCTTTGCTGGCCTGCGTTTTCGCCCTTGGCGAGAGGCAAACGGATCAGTACGTCACGCGAAGAGCCAAAGTTTTGCACCTGCGCCTCGGCGTAACCGAGCTTTCCGACAGCGTCCCGGATCTTTTCGAGCTCGGGCGCTTGCGCATGGCTCACCTCAATCACCGTACCACCGGTAAATTCAATCGACAGATGAAGGCCGCGCGTTGCAAGGAAAAATACTGCAATAGCGAAGGTGGCAAAGGAGATCAGATTAAAGATCAGCGCATGCCGCATGAAGGGTATATCGCGCTTTAGTCTGAAAAATTCCATGCTTTTGCCTTATCTGCCTTAGCCAATTGAAAGTTTGGCGAGTTTGCGCCTCGAGCCATACCATGCAGCAACGAGGCCGCGGGAGAAAAAGACTGCTGAAAACATCGAGGTGAGTATGCCCAGGCAATGGACAACCGCAAATCCTCTGACGGGCCCAGAGCCAAAGACCAATAAGGCAACCCCCGCAATAAGCGTGGTGATATTGGAGTCCAGGATGGTGTCCCATGCTCTGTCGTAGCCAGCACTGATTGCGGCCTGAGGCGAAGCGCCGTTGCGCAATTCTTCGCGAATGCGCTCGTTGATAAGCACATTAGCGTCGATCGCCATGCCGAGTGTGAGCGCGATGGCTGCGATACCTGGCAAGGTCAGTGTTGCTTGTAGCATCGATAAAACAGCCACAAGCAATAACAAGTTCGTGGCAAGTGCGATTGAGGAAATTACCCCAAAGAGCATGTAGTAAATCACCATGAAGGCGGTCACTGCAAGAAAGCCCCATATGGTTGAATTAAAACCTTTGCTGATGTTTTCAGCGCCCAAGGACGGTCCGATTGTTCGCTCTTCGATGATTTCCATCGGTGCTGCCAGCGACCCAGCACGCAAAAGCAAAGCCACATCGTTGGCTTCTTCAGTGGTCATCCGCCCCGAAATCTGCACACGGCCGCCGCCGATCTCGGTGCGAATCACTGGGGCAGTGACGACTTCACCCTTGCCCTTTTCGACGAGCAATATAGCCATACGCCTGCCGACGTTTTCACGGGTTATATCGCGAAAAATTCGCGCCCCTTTGGCATCAAGACTTAGGTGTACTGCGGGCTCCTGGGTATTTGAATCAAAGCCTGCTTGCGCATCGGTGAGGTTATCGCCGGTCAGGATCACTTGTTTTCGCACCATGACCGGAACACCACCGCGCTCAAGGTAACGCTCGCATCCAAAGGGGACGGTACCCGCGCTTATTGCTGAGACTTCCTCAGGTGAGTCGCAAACCATGCGAATCTCAAGGGTGGCGGTGCGTCCGAGAATATCTTTAGCCTTTGCCGTGTCCTGTACACCGGGGAGCTGCACAACAACCCGTTCGGTACCCTGCTGGGCGATGATGGGTTCGGCTACACCGAGCTCGTTGATCCGGTTATTCAAGGTGCTGATGTTTTGCTTGAGCGCATTTTCCATCGCCCTTTTTTCGGCTTCGGGCTTGAGCTTGCCAACAAGACTCAGCGACTCAGCTTCGCCAAGCTCCACCCAGTCGATATCAGCCAGGCTATCGCGCAATAACGCAAGCGATTTGCTTCGCGTCTCAACATCACGAAAGTTGACGCGAATCGATTCAGCCTCACGGCTAATGCCCGCATGGCGGATATTTTTATCGCGCAATAAGCTTCGAACATCACCTGCAAACGCGTCGTATCGCTTAATTGCCGCCTGCTTTAAATCGACTTGCAGCAAAAAGTGCACGCCTCCACGCAGGTCCAGTCCTAAATACATCGGTAAGGCGCGAAGTTCGCTAAGCCAGCGCGGAGACGCCGATAAGAGATTAAGGGCAACCACATAGGCGGGATCACTTGCTTCGGGGTTTAAGCTGCGTTGGAGTGCGTCCTTAGCCTTGAGTTGCTGATCGGTATCGGCAAGCCTGACACGGATCGAATTGGGCTCTACGAAAAGCCCGCGCTCTTGCACGTTAGCCTGGCTGAGTACTTGGCGAATGCGATCGGGCATTTCGCTGCCAAGCTTGACGGTGGCCTTACCCGGCGATACTTGAACAGCTGGCGCCTCGCCAAAAAAGTTTGGCAGGGTGTAGAGCAAGCCCAGCGTGAATGCAAGGCCCATGAGTACATACTTCCAAAGGGGATAACGGTTCATGGGGGCGCGCTTTCTAGCGAGCTTGCTTTAGAGCGAGCAAAGCATTAAATGGACTTGATCGTACCAACGGGTAATAAGGCAGTGACGGCTTGCTTTTGCACATGCATCTCGACGCTTTGTTCGCCGTGCTTGGCTACTTCAATGCTCACATAGGCTTCACCCACTTTGGTGACTTTGGCAACGAGGCCGCCCGCCGTGATGACCTCATCGCCTTTTTTCAGCGCTTCAATCATTTGACGATGCTCCTTGTTGCGCTTCATTTGTGGGCGGATCATCAAAAAGTAGAGCACCACAAACATTAAGATAATGGGGAGAAATCCCATGAGCTGTTGCTCGAAACTTGCCGCTCCTGCGGCTTGCGCGTAGGCATTCGAAATCCACATCATTCAACTCCAAGGGTCAAACAAGCGAAAACACTCCCAATTAAACGAGCGTAAGCCCGTTCGAAGTCAAGGAGCGTAAAAAACCCTTAAGTATATCCGGGGCAGGCGCCGAGGCTGTTAAACACCCTCAAGTCTTACAGCAAGAAAGTCGCGCCGCCAATCCTCAAAGCGAGCAGCCTCGATCGCCTCTCGCATTTGCCGCATGATGTCGAGGTAAAAGTGCAAGTTGTGAATCGTGGCCAATTGGGCCCCAAGCATCTCGTCGACCCGTTGTAGATGATGCACATAGGCTCGAGAAAAATGTTGACAGCAATAGCAAGCGCATCCCGGATCGATCGGTTTTTCGTCGCTTTTAAAGCGAGCGTTGCGTAGTCGCAAATCGCCGCGGCGGGTAAACAGACTCCCATTGCGGGCGTTGCGTGTGGGCATCACGCAATCAAACATGTCCACACCTTGATGCACCCCTTCGACTAAGTCCTCGGGCGTACCGACACCCATCAAGTAGCGCGGCTTATCTTGTGGCAGTTTTGGTGCTGTGTAGGCTAAAACACGCTGCATGTCCTCTTTGGGTTCGCCCACCGAGAGACCACCGATGGCATAGCCATGAAAGCCCATGTCAGCAAGTGCCTGAAGACTTTCAAGGCGCAGGTCTTCGTGCATACCGCCTTGCACAATGCCAAAAAGCGCATTGGGATTTGCAAGCGCTTCAAAGGCTGCCTGTGAGCGTTTGGCCCAACGTAGCGATCGCTGCATTGAGGTTGCAGCTTCATCCTTTTGAATGACACGACCTTTGATTTCATAAGGCGTACATTCGTCGAAAATCATAACGATATCTGAGTTTAGATCGGTCTGAATCCTCATCGCCTCTTCTGGCGTTAGAAATAGGCGGTCACCATTGATTGGCGATGCAAAGCGCACCCCTTCTTCGGAAATATTGCGAAGCTCAGCCAGACTCCATACCTGAAAGCCGCCAGAGTCGGTGAGAATTGGACCGTTCCAAGCGTTAAAGCCATGTAACCCCCCAAGCTTTTTGATGACCTCAGTGCCTGGACGCAGCCACAAGTGAAACGTGTTACCGAGGATGATTTGGGCATTTACATCTCGAAGCGTTGCCGGTGACATGCCCTTGACGGCCCCGTAGGTTCCAACGGGCATGAAAATAGGTGTCTGAACGTCACCGTGTTGGAGGCGAAGCTGCCCCCGACGGGCAAGGCCGTCTTGGTGGCTTAAGCTAAATTCGAGCTTCATCGCAAATCGGTTCCTTCGCTGGAGAAAAACAAACACGCATCGCCATAACTAAAGAAACGATATTGTTTATCAATGGCGTGGGCATAGGCTTTACGAATTGCCTCAAAGCCGGCAAAAGCACTGACAAGCATCAATAAGGTTGACTTAGGCAGGTGAAAGTTAGTGATCAAAGCGTCACAAACCTTAAAGCGAAAGCCAGGTCGTATGAAAAGCCGGGTCTCGCCTTGTTGCGCCAAAACATGGCCCGCAGTTGTAGGGTCGGCGCAACTCTCAAGCGTTCGAAGCGCTGTGGTACCGACCGCAATGACTCGCCCGCCGCGTTGGCGGGCTTTGGAAATGGCTTGCGCACAATCTTCGCTTAGTGCGTAATGCTCGGCATGCATACGATGCTTTTGAATGTCTTCGACTCGGACAGGCAAAAAAGTACCAAGGCCAACATGTAAGGTGACACTTGCTATCTCAACCCCAATGCTAAGGAGTTGATCGATCATCGGTTGATCAAAGTGGAGTCCAGCAGTTGGTGCTGCTACCGAACCAGGTATTTGCCCGTAAATCGTTTGATAGCGGGTCGCATCATCGCGATCGGCCTGGCTTGCAATATAAGGGGGCAAGGGTAATACACCGTGGTCTTGCATCAGTACAAATGGGTCTTGATTAAAGTCTAAAACAAATAGCGAATCATGTCGCTCTTTGATCGAGGCCTGTGCAACAGTGGCTCCCTGTTTACTGAGGATATTCAGCGTTTGATCGATCTTAAGCCGTTTGTTGCTGCCGATCATGGCAAGCGCTCGATTGGGCGCGATCACGCGCTCGATAAGCACCTCGGCAGCACCGCCGCTCGGCTTTCGTGCTATCAGTCGCGCCTTGAGTACCGAGCTATTATTTACAACTATGAGATCGCCAGGCTTGAGCCATTGCGGTAGGTGCTTAAAGCGATGATCATGGATCCTTGAGCCTTCATCAAGCACAAGTAGGCGCGAATCGCTGCGGTTTTCCGTGGGCCGTTGGGCGATGAGTGACTCGGGCAGTTGATAGTCATAATCTGAAAGGTTTTGGTAATTAGCACGTTGTTGCATCGTGTTTGCCTTATCGGCATGGTTGCGAAGATTCATCGACATAGGCTCAAAACCAACAGCTCAAAGGTATTGGTCCAGACCTCGCAAGGCCTTGATGCCCTGCTCCGAGAGAAGCTTGCTTAGTCGCGCTTGGTTTTGGGCGAGCGAGCTGCGATCGTTTTCCTCATGCCACAAGTGAAACAAACAAGCCATGAAGCGTGCGCTTCGATGACGACATCCTTGCCGCAATAATCGGATCACCAAATCGGAGTCCTCCATGCCCCAGCCTTCGTAGGACTCGTCAAAGCCATTGACAGCCAAAAAATCCTTGCGCCAAATCGCAAGATTGCATGTTTTAACGCCTTGCCAGCGCATGGGTTGAAGATCTCTGAGCCTGCTTAGACCATCGATTCTTAACATGGGCAGCAGGCGGTTTATGTCGCCTTTAAAGCGTGCATGAAGCCAATGCCTGTAAGACCAACGATGAAGCTTCAATGACTGCGATAAGACTTGTTCGGTAAAGGACTTGCTGAGCAAAATTCGGTTTCCAGCAACAAAACGATTGGCCTTAGCCAAGGCGCGATGGGAGGAGACAAAATGAATATCGGGTATGCAGTCCCCGTCGGTAAAAATGAGATAGTCAGCTTCGGTTAAGAGGCTTGCACGATTGCGTATGGCTGCAGCTCGAAACCCTAGATCTTCATGCCACACATGCTGCAAGCCAAAACTGAACCGTTCTTTATAGTGATCGATCAAGTCCTTCGTGCTGCGACTCGAACCGTCATCGGCAATCAGTATTTCAAATGATGGATCGATCTGACAGCTATATGCATCAAGCACGGCTTCAAGTGCTTCAGGCCGGTTATAAGTCGTGATGATCAGAGCAATCCGCATGCCGTAGGTTCACTATCGCAGTCGTTCGATAGGGATCGTTAAATGATCCTTGTCGCTACTGAGGCTAATCGCTGCATCTTGAATTGTTGCCTGTAAGTGCATTTGCCGTTGCGCCATATGGCTCAATGCTTCTGCCCCCTCAGGTGCGATCCGAAACACTTGTAGCCTCGATGATCGATTAAGTTTGGGTTCGATGCGCTTCCACCACGGGTCTGCAGCCTGGCTAAAGCAATAAATCTGAACAAGTTCTGCACGCTGGCAAGCCCTTGCGATCGGTTTTTCTTCAGGTTGGCCGACGTCGACCCAAAGTTTGATCAATCCTTGGAAGTCCTTGACCCACAGGTCAGGTTCCTCGGCGCTAGACAGGCCAGCGCCAAACCCGATCGCACCATCGCCGCCGCAAAGGCTTTGCACTTGGTGTGCATTGATCGCGAAAGCAAGCACGCGAACCATCATGCGTAGCTCTGTTTCGCTCGGGTGCCTCGCGATCGTTAAGGCATGGTTTTCGTAATGCGCATGATCGATGTCGGCAATCGACATCTCAGCTTTGTAAATCGTTGATTTAAGCGCCATCGCCTCTGCTCGCCGTACTTTGCATCATCTTGGGCACCAAAGTTGCATGGTGCTGGTGCATAACGATCCGAAGCGGTGAAACGCACCTTTTATAAACATATTTCCTAAATTTGAACATGGACGCACTAAAACAGGGCGCCGATGCGCTCTTTATCTTGTTGGGTGGCATCATGGTACTCGCGATGCACGCGGGCTTTGCTTTCCTGGAGCTTGGCACAGTCCGAAAGAAAAATCAGGTAAACGCCCTCGTGAAAATCTTGGTGGACTTTGCGCTATCTACGGTAGTTTATTTTACCGTTGGCTATACGCTGGCCTACGGTACTAGCTTTTTTGTCGGCGCTGAAGAGCTGGCACAGAAAAATGGCTACGAGCTGGTCAAATTCTTTTTCTTATTGACTTTTGCCGCTGCGATTCCTGCCATCGTTTCCGGGGGTATCGCCGAGCGCGCTAAGTTCTGGCCCCAATTGATCGCCACAGCCCTGATTGTGGGCTTGGTTTACCCTATTTTTGAAGGCATAGCCTGGAACGAGCGCTTTGGCGTGCAAGCTTGGATCAAGGCCACGACCGGGGAGCATTTTCACGATTTTGCGGGATCGGTCGTGGTCCACGCCATGGGGGGTTGGATTGCATTGCCAGCGGTTATCTTGCTCGGAGCTCGCTATAACCGTTACCGAAAAGATGGCGCCGTCTCGGCACACCCGCCCTCGAGCATTCCATTCCTTGCGCTCGGTGCATGGATCCTGGTGGTCGGATGGTTTGGCTTTAATGTTATGAGTGCACAAACGCTCGAGAAAATCTCAGGCCTGGTCGCTGTGAATTCCCTGATGGCCATGGTTGGAGGGACGCTCGCAGCATTGTTATTTGGCAAGAACGATCCAGGTTTTGTACATAATGGCCCCTTAGCCGGCTTGGTTGCGGTCTGTGCCGGATCCGACTTGATGCATCCGATAGGTGCGTTGATTGTGGGTGCGGTTGCCGGTGCGCTTTTCGTTCAGATGTTCACACTTACGCAAAATCGTTGGAAGATTGACGATGTCCTTGGGGTATGGCCTTTGCATGGCTTGTGCGGCGCCTGGGGCGGGATTGCTGCGGGGATTTTTGGCAGTAAGGCATTTGGTGGTATGGGTGGTGTGAGCCTGGCAGGGCAATGCATCGGAACCGTTATAGGCATTGCCTGGGCTTTGATCGGTGGATTCGTTGTTTATGGAACGCTTAAACTCACCCTCGGACTAAAACTGAGCGCTGAAGAAGAATATGAGGGCGCTGATTTATCGGTCCACAAAATCAGCGCCACAGCCGATCGTGAGGTGAGTTGGTAGTTCTAGCTTTCGATGCCAGGCTAGCCCACTTAGACGAGGCTAGCGTAGCAAGTACGGTTCAAACAAGGTTTCGGTCGACAAGTCATCCAGCGGTTTGAATTGATAGCTTGATTCGATCGTCTCGATCGCAAAAAATTGCCCTTGCTCAAGGACAAGCGAACGTGCCACACAACTCGTCAGTCGATCGTTATGGACTAAGGTAAATTGCGCAAGATCTTGGTCGAGAATATAAACCGCGTTTTCTTCGATGGCAGGTGAGTGGTCGATATAACGATAAGCGTTCTGATCAAAGTTCCACCAATGTTGGGTGAACTGGAAAGCAGTACCTCGCTGCAAAGGTGTAGCGAGCCAACCGCTGCACATCGTGCATTGGTGGGCGGATGACCCTCGATAAGCGTTCATAAAGCATTGGGATTCATCGCCGTCAGCAATCTTTGTTGGGGCCACGACATCGAGCGCGAGTTGGCAAAACTTTTGACGCGTTTGGATAAATTCGAGCACTGGCGGCAACTTGGGACCGGCTGGGGATATCATCATGATCGACTGAACTCTTGTCGATATTTTGAACCTTGGATAGCGCTCTCAAGCGCATCGAGAAGTCGATCGATCGCTTCAAGTAACCGCGGTGAGGGGCTCAACTCAAGCGATCGTCGATCGCGTCGTCCCTTTCGAATGAGTAGCAAACCCGCCTGCTCAAGTCGTTGCAGATGACGGCGGGTACCATTTTCAGAACCGCCGACAGCGAGGGTTAGTGACTTGACTGAGAGGCGTTCATCTTGCCAGTGTGCCCGAACCAGCTCCCAAACAATTTGACGACCAAGCAAGCTCATCCCGACCGGAAATAATTCGGCCTCGAGGTCGCTCATGGAACGCCAGGCCTTTAGCAGGCTCAGGCGTTGAGTCGACAACATCTCTTTGGGAACTAACAAGTCGATCACAAGCTAATGATCCACTGTAACAAGATGTAAGTCCATAAAATTTGACCGCACTGATGGGGCTTAATGGATCCATGCCTTCGCTGAATCGGTAGGGTCTGCGATATCTGGTGATGTTGTTTCACATGGCCTGCGGCCGCATCTGTCAAACTCGCTTGACTTTACTCACGTTTTTTCAGGAAATAAGTGCAATGCAATTTAGATCTAAAGCGTATGTTGCTTGTATGCTTCTCGTTTTGAATCATGCTGTTGGTGCTCAACAAGGTGGACAACAAAACCTACAGCCGAGCGCTCAGCAAAGTGTAAAGCGAGACCAGTTCTATTGGTTAGGGGAAATCAACAAAGCTTCGCTGGTGATCAATGTTGACGAGGGTTTGCTTGACCCAGCCAAGGCAGGAAAGATAGCCGCAGGTCTGGTAAAAGTTCTAGAAGATGGTTCAAAGCCAGGTGCTGCAAGGCCATTCAGGGTAATCGAGTTTGAACCACTGTTGATTCGTGCGTCGGACTACGACGCCAGCTTGCTTCATGCCGGCCGTTCAAGCCAGGATATGTTTGCAACCTACCGGGCAGCGATCATGCGTGACAATCTGCTCGAACTGGCAGAACATCTTGCGATGATGTCCGAAACGCTGGTTGCGATGTCTGAGAAGCATATGCAGACAATCGTTCCAAATTATACAAATGGTGTGCCTGCGCAGCCCAACAGTCTGGGTCATGTGTGGCTCGGGCATGCTGCCGGCTTTTCAAGGGATGCGCAACGCATTCGCCAGACCTATGTTCGAGTGGACCGCTCACCGATGGGCACGAATGTGCTGAACGGGACAAGTTGGCCACTCAACCGCAATCGCATGGCGAAGTATCTTGGCTTTGAAGCCATTGTCGATAATGCTTACGACGCTTCACAGATCTCTGCAAGTGAGTATCCTGTTGAAGTTGCAGGCATTGTGACGAGTCTAGGCCTCCATGCTGGCCATTTCATTCAAGACATCATGAGCCAGTATGGACAGATTCGTCCTTGGATTTATCTTGCATCGCTTAAAGAGATCAATACGCGTTCTTCGAGTGCAATGCCGCAAAAGCAAAATCCAGTGCTATTAACTGAAACGCGGCGCGAGATATCGTCAAGCTTAGCGCTCGCCATGGGACCGATGATTCGGGCTCACAACATTACGCCCGGCATGCAGGATCCAAAAGAAGAACGCTCCAATACGGAAATGGTGAAGGCAGCGGTGGACTTCATCAAGCGCATGGATCGGATTTTGAAGGCTTTAGTGATTGATCCCGATCGCGCACTTGAAGAACTCCATGGTGACTGGACTGCATCGCAGGAGCTTGCTGATGTTCTGATGAGGAAGTATCAGATTCCATTTAGGGTTGGCCACAGCTTTTCAGGTAGCCTTGTGCGGTATGCCAAACAAAGAGGGCTTGGCCCTCAAGCTGTTTCGTTCGATGACGCCAAGCGAATCTTTGCTGAATCGATAAAAACCCATGGCATGGATTTGACATTCCCATTGTCTGAGAACGAGTTTCGCGACACGCTCAACCCGGTCAACATTGTTAACGGACGGGTTACCCATGGCGGCCCGCAGCAAAGCGAAATGACGCGCATGATTGCCTTAGCCAAGGAAGACGTCCAAGAGCAAAAGCGGTGGGTTTCGGCAAGGCGTGGCGCGATCGATCATGCACTACGTAGCTTGGATAGCGATTTTAAACGTTATGTGAAATAGTGTTGTTGAATAGCTAACCCATCCGTACCCGCGAAATCCGATGACTCGCTAACCGCGAGGCCTATTCAATTTGTTGATAGATTGCGGTCATCAGGTCTTCAGGCGCGGTATGACAAGGGTCATTGAGATATTCCTCATAACAAATCCCTTTTGATTGAAGCCCTAGCTGATGCATGGCTTGATACCCCGCCTGCCAGGTCGTATGTAGTCCACTATAAGGCCCTTTGTGTATCCATCGTGCGAACCGACCGGCTGCAATCCTGTCAGCAGTTAGGCGTTGTGTGGCGATATGGTGATTTTCACTAACCTGTGCCGCTGCATCGGAGCGCAACGACGCTTGCGAAGTTTCCGCTGGGTTGTCATGGTAGAGCGCAAGCATAGCTTCGCCCTTTATGCCAAGTTGTGCAAGCTCGTCTTCAAGGGTAGTAAAGGCTAAACCTATACCCTGATAAGGTCCAATGTGGCGAATGCAAAGGATTGGCCGCTCCTTAACGTGAACGGTCTCGATCGTGATTGCACTCATAAGGGTCTTTTGTGAGAGGGTGTGGATAGGTGTTAAACAGAACGATATAAGAAAAACTTAATCTACGAGAGCCCATGTCCTGTCACCACGGAGTTGAATTTAAGCTGTAGCTATCACGCTAAAAGTGGCCTCAGCTCAACCCGTCTGTTACAAGCCTTGGATCCTTCGAGTGCGAGTTGCTCGGCTTGTTCACGATTAGAGGCTCGGATAAGCCAAAAGCCGCTGTAATGCTCGCTCATCGAAAAAAGTGATTCATGCGATACGAGCCCCATCCCGTCTCGATGATCGAAGAGTTTACTTTGCTTGGGTGTTGCAAGGCCGCCGGCAAATAGCCAATGGCCTTCGGCGCGGAGACGTTCGTTGAAGACGTCGATCGACAACATCTCGGCTTCGTTAGCCGACGCTGACGCCCCATCGATGACGAAAATGATGAACTCAGATGTCATGAAGGTGACTTGCTAGAATCAAATACAGTGACCATACCAGCAGCAATGGACGACCATTTACGAATCAACATTCTAATCTGAAGCCCGATATGAAAATTATTGTTACAACGTTTGTCTCAGCATCCTTGGCGGAGGTCTGGAAGGCGTATACAAGCCCAGAGGATATTGTGAAGTGGAATGCGGCATCAGCCGATTGGCACACGACGAATGCGACGGTGGATTTGCAGCCAGGCGGGAAGTTCTTATCAAGAATGGAAGCCAAGGACGGGTCGTCTGGCTTTGACTTTGAGGGTGAGTACACCCATGTTGTAGTGGGTGAGCTCATTGCATATCGATTCGGTGGGCGTGAAGCTCAGGTGTCATTCGCTGCAGAGCCTCAGGGTGTGCGGGTAACCGTTGCATTTGACCCGGAGACAATCCATACCGAAGAGGAGCAGCGTGAAGGGTGGCAAGCTATTTTGGATAATTTCGCGCGCTATTTAAGTAAGTGATTGCGGTAAGTGGTTGAGCTTATAGGATATAGTAAATAGCCTTGAACGCGAATCAAATAGCTATAGCAACCACGGCGACCGCGATTTTTAGAAAGCTATTGATCCGCGAAGAGCTTGGATCAACCGCCACCATTCACAAACGCATTCACCAACTAAAGGACGCTGGTTTTGTCAGCTTTGACACCCTCACCAGCAGTGAAACTAAAACACTATCACCAAACAAAACTCCCCAGCCCCCAATGATGCCTGGAGCGGTATATGACTGTGTGGGGCCAACCGACGCTCCGAGTTCGGCTACTTGGTCCTTCAGACAGCCTAATCGGGAGCGTCTTCCCTTGCTATTGCAATCATCGCTTCCTCGCTTTGTGCTGACTTGATTGCCAGCATCAAAGTCAAGCACCATGGACCCAAAAACTTTTTTGTTTTCACCAAGGCTTGAAAACCCTATGGTCATTTATATGACGCATTCAGAACTGCTAAGCCGCTTTAGCGCTGAAATTCATCGCATCGTTGGAAGAAATCGATCCTGTCATCCGCGGATTTTCGGGTCAGTTCTTCATGGCAACAAGACGACTCAGCGTTATGCCCGCTTGAGCCAGGACACCCTGCTTGCTGCCAGCAACGCAGCAACTTTGGCTGTCGGCTCAGTGATGGGTGCCATGCCGAATGGGGTGCTGGATGTCCCCTTGGTGGCTGCTCTGGGGTAGTCTTGTATGTGTTATCAAATATGCTAACCTAAGGCTATGTGGTCCGTAAGTTTCTTCAATCTCAGAGTTCAGCAGGAAATCGAAACTTGGCCCGTTGGCGTTTATGCCGACTTCTTACGCCTTATTGAGCTCTTGCAGGACCATGGGGTCGACCTTCTAATGCCGCACTGACGTGCTTTGGGCAAGGGCTTATTCGAGTTGAGATGCAAAGGTTCTGAAGGAATCGGCCGGGCTTTCTACTGCACCTTAGTTGGTAAGGAGATTGTCATCTTGCACAGTTTCATCAAAAAGACTCAGGAAACACCACCAGCCGATTTAGCCGTCGCTCACAAACGTCTTAAAGAGGTGAAAAATGGCCAATGACCCCTACAACCCGGTTCGCCTTGATAGCAAGCAGGCAATCGCTGAAGCCAGATCTCGGCCCGGTTTTACTGAGGCATGGGACGCGTTGGAAGAGGAGTATGCAGCTTTAAGCGCCTTGCTCGAGGCACGACAAAAAGCAGGCCTTACTCAGGAAGCTCTTGCGCGCAAGATGGGAACGACAAAAAGCGCAGTGTCACGGTTGGAATCGTCCCTCCGAAATGATAAACATTCCCCATCATTTGCGACGCTGAAGAAATACGCGAATGCCTGTGGCAAAAAATTAGTGGTTCAGCTCGTTTAACGGCCTCAAGCCAAAAAACAGGAGCCCTGGCTCTGGGAGGCGCGAACTCACCCCAACCTTGCCGCAGCCATAGTCGCAGTCAGTTTGCTGTAATGCCGCTCCAACATGGCAACCGAAGTGCCCATCTGCCGTGACAGCGTGTGAATGTCCACATCACCTGAGACCAGGGCTAGCGTGGCGTAGGTGTGCCTGAGGCTGTAGAGCGTTCTGCGCCTGCCATCGTGGTCTTCCAGTAAACCACCATCGATGAGCAGCCTACGAAAGGCACCAATGAAGGTTCTGGGTTGATAGCCTGTGGAGAAGCGAAACACCCGATGCCGCACACGCTGGGTGAAGAGCTCCTCAAAGCTCAGGTGTTGGATGTCTTGTTGACGCTGATGACAACGCTCAAGCACCTCTATGGCAGCCTGCCTGGCAATCAACCACCTGCCACCGGTCTTGCCATCTACCCACACCCGCAAATAGCGCTGCCCATGCACCCAGTGCCAGGCCAAGTGATGCCAACACAAGCGCATGGCCTCGGTGCCTTGTCTAATACCGGTATAGAGCAAGA
>OMIE01000028.1 GCA_900299025.1 Burkholderiaceae bacterium | reverse complement strand
GTACCAATCCAAACCATGGAATGTTGCATCGCCAGGGTCACAAAGGACATGAGGGTTGCATATTTATCACCGCTCATTGAAAGCGAGCAGGTGAAACCACCCGCGTACTTATCCTTCCAGGCCTGTGTGAACCAACGTTTGGAACTCGCATCAGCAAACTGCTTAAACTGCGCCGACGCACCACCCATATAAGTCGGCGCTCCAAAGATAATGGCCTTAGACCCATCAAGTTGGAGCCATTGCTCCTCAGTGATGTTCGATACATCGATCAGCACCGCACTTTTACCCGCCTGCATCACACCATGTACAACCGCCTCAGCGACCTTTGCGGTATGGCCATAGCCTGAGTGATAAGCCACGGCGACATCAATTGCACTCATGAATAAACTCCTAGTTCAAGGGAAGGTCAAACACCAAGACCTCAGCGGCTTTCGCCTGGTCTATCGTTAAGATCGATACATTAGTTACAGCAAAACCGTCGCCAGCTTCAAGCGCATAGCCATTCACAGACGCCGACCCTCGGGCCAACTGAACCCAAAGTCCACGATCGTTTGCCACATGAAGCGAGGCCTGCTCAGTCCCGGTGAAACAACCCGCATAAACACGAGCCTGTTGATGCAAGGCCAAGGAACCATCCTCACCATCGGGCGAAACAATCAGTGCCAGGCGGCCACGACGTTGCTCGATTGAAAAATGCTTTTGCTCGTACGAAGGCTGATGGCCTGATCGATCAGGAATAATCCAGATCTGCAGAAAGTGCGTCCAGTCGGCCTTCTGATGGTTGAACTCGGAGTGCATCACGCCCGTGCCCGCACTCATACGCTGCACATCACCGGGATGAATGACAGAACCGTTACCCATGTTATCGCGATGCGCGAGCGCACCATCAAGCACATAGCTGATAATTTCCATATCGCGATGCCCATGGGTGCCAAAACCTTGGCCAGGGGCCACACGGTCTTCATTGATCACACGCAAGGGGCCGAATTGCATCCAATCCGGATCCTGATAAGTTGCAAAAGAGAAGCTGTGTGCACTCTTAAGCCAACCATGATCGGCCATGCCGCGATCCTGTGCGCGTCGAATCCATTGCTTCATCGCTGCTCCTTGGAAAACAATAGCCGGCATTGTGAAGTTAAAGGCAAAGCGCTAAGCATGCAAAATTTGTTCTTATAATTCAATTTTTTTGATGAATGGTGTCACGCATCTCACTGCATCGATCACAAAAACTTTTTCTTAATGCCTCGAAACACTAAACTTAATACAAGGCTTCAGGCTCCACCGATTAGCCTCGAGCAATTGCAAATTCTTGAAACGATCGCACGCCGCGGCAGTTTTGCCTCGGCTGCCAAAGCGCTCGGCAAGGTGCCATCGGCCTTAAGCTATTCGATGAGAAAACTAGAAGAGGACCTCGATGTTCTGCTCTTTGATCGGCGCGGCAGAATTGCCAAGCCAACCGAAGCAGCCCAGGCATTACTGTCTCATGCCAATCAAATCTTCCAACTCACCGAGACCATGCTTGCCCATGTCAAAGACCTGGGCAACGACTGGGAATCAGAGCTCTCCATTACGATCGATGGCACCCTACGCTTTGATGATTTCTTGCCGCTGATCAAAGATTTTGAAGCACTGAAAATCCCCACGCGTCTAAGACTTCGTCATGAAGTGCTTGAGGGAAGCTGGGAGGCCCTAGCGGAGGGCCGTGTCTCGCTCGCAATTGGCATGCCTGTTGACACCTCACAGCCATCGGTCCATAGCGCGCATTTTGAGATGCGTTCGCTTGGACAACTTCCCTGGATCTTTTGCCTTGGCGCTCAACACCCTATGGCTGATGACTTGCCTTCGACGGTCGATAGCTTAGTGGGCCAACGGCTTGAGCAAATAACGGCGATCGCAGTAGCTGACAGCGCTCAACAACGTGCTGCTCGCGACTGGGGACTTATCAGCCATCAGCCGCGACTGACAGTGGCAAGCGCCGAGCAAAAGCGAGCGGTCATCCTAGCCGGGCTTGGGGTCGGGTGGATGCCTGAACCTTATGTGCGCGAAGACTTAAAGAACGGAGCTTTAATAGCCCTGCAGGTCAAGCCGCAGCGACAGGCAACAGCACTACGTTATGCATGGTCAACGCAAAGGCCTGGTAAGGCACTACAGTGGTGGCTTAGCCGCTTACAAATCCCAAGAGTTCGAAACAAGTTGCTGGGGGCTCAATCCTCTTGAACGCGCCGCATTGCTTTGATCGATCCATAAATTATATAGGTCGCTTTGCCCCATCGCCCACGGGTCCCTTGCATCTTGGCTCGCTTTGCACCGCACTTGCAAGCTGGCTTGATGCCAGAGCTCACGGTGGCAGCTGGCAGCTCCGTATCGAAGATATTGATCGTGATCGTTGCCAATCTGAGCACGCGTCTGCCATCATCGAATGCTTAAGACTTCACGGCCTCAAGCATGATGGTCCAATAAGCTGGCAATCGAAGCATCAGGCGAGGTACATTGATGCCTTGAATGCGTTGCGTGAAAAACAACTTGTTTACCGATGCCACTGCAGTCGAAAGCAGATCGAACACATGCTTGCGCAAACAAGCCTAGACCTACCGCCGCAGGCTGAACGCCCCTATCCGGGTACCTGCCGAGCCCTTATGCGGCTTGATGGTCCTGGCGCATGGCGTGTAAAACTTGAAGCCATTGAGCTTGGGTTTACCGATCGTCTTGCTGGCAGGCAACCCCTCATGGCTTCGAGCATGATGGGTGATTTTGTCCTCATGCGTGCTGACGGCCAGTGGGCCTATCAGCTGGCGGTGGTTGTGGATGATGAAGTGCAAGGCATCACGGATGTGGTTCGCGGCGACGACTTGCTGATGTCAACCCCTAGGCAGATTGCGCTACAAGGACTACTTGGATATCGAAAGCTTCGCTATTTGCATATTCCCGTGCTCAAGAATTCACAAGGCCAAAAACTTTCCAAGCAACAAGGCGCCCAGGCGCTTTGTCCAAAGCAAGCGCTTGAAAACTTAAAGCTTGCTGCGCAACACCTTGGGCTTTCCGACTTGCAAGCGAGTTCGGTAGATAGCTTTCTGACACAAGCAATTCAGGCCTGGGCAGCGCGTTGGCTCATGACCGAGAAGCGACAGCGCGACATGACAGGGGCGGGGGATTTGGCGTGCTAAGTGCCTTGCTCGGTTTTAGTCAGGATGGCAGCACGTGGTGGCTCGGGTTATTGTTGATCGCTCAAGTGCTGGGACTCATTTCAGCAACTCAGGCTGTTCTTGAAACCAGAACATCTCAAGGCGCAATTGCGTGGGCAATGGTTCTCATTAGCATACCAGTGATTGCCGTACCTGCCTATTGGATCTTTGGCCGCAGTCATGTGAACGGCTATCGCAGACGTCGCATTCGCGAGCAACTCGAGCAACGTCTCGGGACAAAGCTCTTCGGAAGTTTACTCACCGCCTCGCGAGTCAAGGACGAGCGACTCACCTCAGGCTTAAAAACGCTCGAAGAAATTACCGGTTCACCATTTACCGGAGGCAACCAGCTCGACCTTTTGATCGACGGCGAAGAAACCTTCAAATCGATGTTTGCAGGCATTGCCTGCGCCAAAGATCATGTACTCGCCTCGTTTTACCTCATGAGGCACGACGAAATTGGTGAGCCTTTCAAGCGAGCACTTATTGAGCGTGCTGAGCAGGGTGTGAAGGTTCGAATCATGTATGACGGCATTGGCAGCTTAGGTGAGGCTGGTCGTATGCTCGACGATCTAAGACAGGCTGGTGCAAAAGTTGTAGCCTTCGATGGTAGCCGCCACCCCGGAAATCGATTTAGCTTAAATTTTAGAAATCATCGCAAAATTGTCGTTGTCGATGGTGAGTCGGCTTGGGTTGGTGGATTGAATATCGGTCGGGAATATGCTGGCATGGACCCAGAACTCGGGCATTGGCGCGACACTCATGTGTGCATTAGGGGCCCGGCCGCACTGGCGGTGCAAGCAGTTGTTGTTGAAGATTGGCTTTGGGCCACCGGCGAGTCCTTAGAGAGTCTGCTTTGCCAGCCGCAGTCCTCGCAGGTCGATCAATCGGTCTTGGTTGCTCCGACGAGCCCGGCTTCTAATATAGAGACTTGTACCTTATTGTTTATGGAACTTATCCGACAGGCACAGCACCGCCTTTGGATCGCCAGCCCTTACTTTGTCCCAGATGAACAATTTGTATCCCAACTGCAATTGGCCGCCATTCGCGGCGTTGACGTTCGGATTATGCTGCCTTCGCGACCGGATCATCGACTGGTTCAACTTGCTTCATACGCTTACTTGAAGCCTTTAGGCGATGTGGGGGTACGTTTTTTCCGTTACACACCAGGATTCTTACACCAAAAGGTGGTTCTTATCGACGATGCCATGAGCAGCATCGGTTCGGTTAATTTTGATAACCGTTCCTTTAGACTCAATTTTGAGATTTCAATCTTGGTCAACGACAGGCTTTTTGCGCAGGAGGTGCATCGCATGCTCGAAGCTGACTTTGAGCGCTGCAAACCGCTTGGACACGAGCTGCTCAGTCAGCGCGGCCCAATGTTCAACCTCGCTGTGCGAGGGGCAAAACTATTAGCCCCCGTGCTTTAAGCCCTTGCCACCGAGTAAAGCGGCTAATTGCCTTGGCGGCTTTTGCATCCTAGATACGGCCGACTTAGCCGCTGATTCGGGCGCAGACGGCGAAGCAATCATCGTTGACGTAGGATTGGGCGTAATCGCGCTGGCTTGATAGGGCTGAAAGAAAAAAGGATCGGTCGAATAACCAGGCAGTTTCCGTGTAGGCGCATCGGCGTATAAGCGCTGGCGTGGAACCCGAATCGAAGAAGCTTGAGATCCAGTAATGCTTTCTGGGCGCTCTTTTACGGTGGGCATAGCGAGATCTTGTACCGCAAACTTCCGTTTGGTGAGCTTTTCGATCTCAGAAAGATAGCGTTCATCGCTTTGTGTCATCAAGGACAGTGCAACACCTGATGCTCCGGCCCTGCCCGTTCGCCCAATACGATGGACGTAATCTTCAGGCGAATACGGTAAATCATAATTAATAACCGCAGGCAATTCAGCGATATCTAGACCTCGAGCCGCTACATCGGTTGCAACAAGCACCGCAACCTTGCCTTGTTTGAACCCTTCGAGCGTCGTGAGACGATCTTGTTGCGATTTATCGCCATGAATCGCATCAGCGCTTAGACCTTCACGCACCAAATCACGAGCCAACCTGCTCGCACCAATTTTTGTATTGGTAAAAACAATGACTTGGGAGAGGTTGCGCTCTTTAAGCAAATGCGAAACAGCAAATCGCTTTTGCTCGTCAGACCCAAGACGATAAACGGTCTGCTCAACATTATCTGCAAGTGCATTACGACGAGCAACCTCGATCAATTTGGGATGCTGCAAAAAGCTCTCAGCAAGCTTTCGAATATCCGGAGAAAAAGTTGCCGAAAACATCAGATTCTGTCGCGCACTGGGCAATAAGCGAATAATGCGGTGGATATCAGGCAAAAACCCCATATCAAGCATACGGTCAGCCTCATCAAGCACGAGGGCTTGCACTTGGCTGAGTGTGACTGACTTTTGCTCGATATGGTCTAGGAGACGACCCGGCGTTGCAATAAGAATTTCGCAACCCTGGCGAAGACTTGCCAATTGAGGCTTGATGTCGACACCACCAAAAACAACGGCAACCCTAATTGGCGTGTACTTCGCATAGTCGCGAACATTGACATAAATTTGATCAGCAAGCTCGCGCGTGGGCGCAAGCATCAGAGCCCTCACAGGATGTCTTGCTGGCGACACGCTAGTATTTGCATGGGCCATCAAGCGTTGCAAGATCGGCAAAGCGAAGCCCGCAGTTTTGCCCGTGCCTGTTTGGGCGGCACCCATAACGTCTTCGCCTTGCAAGACGACGGGGATGGCTTGGGCTTGGATAGGGGTTGGAACGCTATAACCCATCTCAGCAATAGCGCGGTTAATAGGGTCGGCAAACGCGAAATCTGAAAATTGCACAGAGATCCTAAAAAACAACGGAAAACCCGAACCGCAGGACGTTTGGAGAGCTTCCGTTTATGAATAATCCGAGATTATCCTTCAGATCGGCCAGATCCTGCAATGCCGCCCGAGCCCTTGATGCTTGGATCAAAGTAAAAGCGACTCACAGAATCAGCGACACATGCGGGTTTTGTGCCCTTTTCGATCTCTATGGTTACACGAATCGTGGCTTGCACGGTATCAGGTGCGTGAGCGATGCGCTCTGCTTTAATTACTTCGCCATACGCACGCAAGCGAGTGTCAACTGGGACAGGCGCGGGAAAACGAACTTTTTCGCAGCCATAATTCAAGCTCATGGTCAAATGTTCAAAACGCAACAAAGCACCCAACAATGGGGCCACGAGAGATAATGAAAGAAAGCCGTGGGCAATGGTTTTTCCAAAGGGTCCATGGGCTGCCCGATCTGGGTCGACATGAATCCATTGAAAATCCTCGCTCGCCTGTGCAAACGCATTGATCCGCGCTTGATCAATAAGCAGCCAATCGCCTGGACCGAGCTTTTGTCCGACCGAAGCGAGCACATCTGCGCCCGAACGAAAAAAAAGATAGTTATTCATTTAACAAGCTTCACATGAGGAAATGGAATTTCAACGCCCTTGGCGTCAAAGGCGATCTTGAGGCGCTTTAAGTATTCTCGCCGCACATGCCATTGCTCGAGGGGTTTGACCTGGATCCGCGCCTTAATCATGACAGAGGAGTCAGCCCATTGATCAACACCGGCAATTTCTAGCGGCTTGAGGATCTTGCCCGAGAAGTTAGCGTCTTCACGCATGCTCTCATCGACGTCGCGCATGACTTGCATCGAGACTTCAATATCTGAACCGTAAGCAATCCCAACATCCAAGACTGCGTAGGCAAAGCCAAGACTTGAATTGGTGATGACGCCGATGGTGTTGTTGGGAATGAAGTGAACGTTGCCGCCAAAATCTCGAAGTCGAATGAATCGCAAGGTGACCTCTTCAACGACGCCACTTTTACCCGAGATTTCCACCGCATCGCCCACACGAATTTGATTTTCGAGCAACAACAGAAAACCACTCACATAGTCTTTGACCAGCGTTTGTGCGCCAAAACCGACGGCAATACCAACCACACCCGCCGCACCGAGAATTGGAGCGAGCGAAATGCCAACTTCGCCCAACACGAGCAAGACCGCGACGGCAAGCGTGCTTGCAGTAAGCAAGTAATGCGCCACGCGCAAAAGCGTCTGAATACGCTTGGCATCTTCAATCGATTCCTGTCTGCCCGCGATGTGTTCCCGCAATCGGGGCACAAAGGCTCGGATGAATCGAAGGACCACAAACGCAACAACAAGGATGGCAAGAATCCGAATCGCGTGAACCGAGTTGGCTCCAATCCAAGCTTGGAGCATCATCCAAGATTTTGTCGAGAGTAAATCGTTCATGTCGATCATCGCTTCAGTTATTCAGTCAAGGCTAATCAAGAAAGGCAATGCTATCAGTATGCGCAGGGCTTCATGGCCCATGTCAGGCCTAAGTGCAGCGAGTAAAAAGCTACTAAACATGCGCCAAATCATGACGCTACGTGCTAGCTCGATGATTGCGCTGTGCGCATTACTCCTAGGCTCTTGCAGCAGCCTGATGCCTTCAGGCCAGGTTGCATCAGGCAACAAACCTGTGCAAGCAGTCGACTCGTCGCTCCCAATCGCCGATCGTCTGGGGATTCCCAGACCCTTACAAGCCCAGGAACAAGAAGATATTTATTGGGGCGTGAAGGTCAAGGATCCCTATCGTTTTCTAGAACAAAGAACCGATCCAAAAGTGATCGCATGGACCAAGGCGCAAGCTGTCGCGAGCGAACAAATATTGACGAAGATCAACGGCCGCAAGGAACTCGAAGCAAGGCTTCGGTCGATCATGGATTCGCTCGGCGTGAGCACCTCAGCCCCCAAGCGAAGCAGCCAGGGGCACTTGTTTTACACAAGGCGATTAGCCCAAGAAAACCGCGCGAACATCGTGTGGCGAGAGGGCTTAGATAAGCCTGAGCATGTTCTTGTTGATATCGATGCGATCAGTCGCAGCGAAAGAAAAGCACTTGCGATCCAAGGCTTCTGGCCATCGTCAAATGGAAGACGATTGGCCTATACCATTCAGGAAGGTGGATCCGAGATTGGAAGCCTCCATGTCATGGATGTCATGACCAAAAAGCCCTTGATTGAGCCGATTGATCGCGTACGTTTTGCTTCCCTGTCCTGGGATGCCGATGCTGAGGGTTTTTTCTATTCGCGATTAAGAACTGACTATAAGGACGTCAGGGCCTCCGAGCGATTTCAGGACACTGCGATCCATTATCTAGATCTTAAGCAGCCCGACCCTGAGCGAATCGTCTTTAGGGCCAGCGCCTTTGAAGAGGAAAAGCTACCCCTATTTAGTAGCGGCTATCTTCGCGAGATTCCGCAGACAGACTTACTAGCACTGACGGTCATTCGAGGGGTTGATAGGCGACTGAGCGTTTATGTCGCACCTCGTCGTGATGTGTTATCAAATCGCGTACAGTGGAAGAGGCTTGTCCATCTCGATGATGACATTCGCTCACTTAGTTTTGGATTTGGCTATGTGTGGGCACTCAGTGCCCGTGGTGCGCCCACCTATAAGTTGATCGCCATGCCCATGAGCACACTGATGAGTACCGTGGAGCCCAAGCATGCGGGCAATTCTGCTAATGAATCGGTCGGCGATTCTTCGCAAACAACTGCTCGGTGGGTGACAGTCCTCGAAGCCTCCGATGCGGTTATTCGTGCAGTCGACATCAGCAAGGATGCGCTTTACATCACGCGACGACGAGGCGTGAATACCGAACTTCTAAGAGCGCGTGTCGAAACGCAAAAAGATAGTTCGAATGTAACGGACATACATACTGTTCCGAGGCTATCGCTCGAGGTCATCAAGACACCTCGAGAGGGGAACATCACCACGGATGCAAGCGATGATCAGACAGGCGTGATGCTCACACTCAGCACTTGGACCCACCCTACGCAAAGATTCTGGTACGAACCACAAAAGAATAGCCTGCAAGCCGTCCAGCTAAGCGCTGCGACAAAGTTAAAGATTCCGAAGCATATGGTCGCGCGTGAAGTCATGTATCGAAGTCATGACGGCGTTATGGTCCCGATGTCGATTCTTTTAAGATCTGACCTGCCTCTTGACGGGATGCGACCGACGCTCTTATACGGATATGGTGCCTACGGGATTACGCAGGAGCCTAGCTTTAGTCCTTCGATGCTTGCCTGGATTGAGCGTGGCGGCATTTATGCGATCGCACATGTAAGGGGTGGCGGCAACTTCGGAAGCGCCTGGCACGAAGCAGGAAAGAAGACCACTAAATACAACACATGGAAAGACGGCATTGCCGCGGCCGAGTGGCTTATAGAAAAGGGCTACACCCAGGCATCACGACTCGGGATTTACGGAGGTAGTGCTGGGGGAATGTTTGTAGGTAGAGCCATCACTGAGCGTCCCGAACTTTTTGCTGCAGCGGTGCCATCGGTGGCCGTTCTTGATCTCGTGCGATCAGAGCAACGTGCAAACGGAGCCGCACAAATTCCAGAATACGGAACTATATCAATCGAAAAAGAGTTTCACGCCTTATTACGGAATAGTTCTTATCACGCCATTGAAGACGGAAAGCGATATCCAGCCGTGATGCTTATGCATGGCGTTAACGACAGTCGCGTCGATGTCTGGCAGAGTACAAAGTTTGCATCGCGGCTTTCGCAAGCTCAGGACGGACGTCAAGTGGTGTTAATAAGGCTCGACTATCAAAGCGGTCATGGATCAGGTAGCAGTTTGAGCCAGACGATCATGCGCACTAGCGACCTCTTCAGCTTCCTGCTCTGGCAGATGAAAGAGCCAGGCTTTGAACTAGGCGGTGGTGGCCAAGAAAATTGAGTTGATGACCCTCTAAAAACACTTAACGCAGCGCTTATGAAATAATCCGCATTGGAGCCCCCCTAGCTCATGCTTGGTTAGAGCAGCGGACTCATAATCCGTTGGTGCGCAGTTCGACTCTGCGGGGGGGCACCATCACCACTAGTATTCTGCCGTAAGCAAAAGCTAGCAAAGCTGGTGGCCGCTGATACTAGCTTGGATGGCCAGTCTCTACTAGGGATTTAACAACTAGCTCCGGCGCGCTACTGAGCCAAAAAACGCCTCAAAGGCTGTCAGGGTTTGCTCGCTAGCCTGTTCGGCAGGGTAATGGCCACAAGGCAAGGCTTCCATTTTTTGAATATCAGAACAATATAGGGGCCAGACCTTTTCAGGTTGGTGCCGCAAGGCTGTGTGGCTCAATGCTCCCCACAGAATCATTGCAGGCATGCTGATCTTTCGCCCCGCTTCGAAATCGGCACGGTCCATTGCCAGGTCGATCGTTGCTGCGGCGCGATAGTCTTCGCAAACTGCATGAATATGCTCTGGAGTACAGTAGGAAATATACCGCTCTATTTCTTCCACGGTAAAACCGCCCTTCCCTGGCCCTTGCTTCATGAGTTTATCGCGTATGTAGTAGGCCGGATGTGGACTTAATAAGGTTTCGGGGAATGGTTTTGGTTGCGCCATAAACCACCAATGATAGAGATCGATCGCCATATCTGCCGTGATGTGGTTAAACACATAATGGGTCGGCAGGATGTCAAGAAAGGCGACACGACTAATCCTTTCGGCATGGTCCATCGCCATGCGATAAGCGACCCGTGCACCCCGGTCATGCCCGGCCAGGGCGAATCGCTCAAAACCCAAGTGGCTCATGAGCTCAAATTGGTCAGTGCCCATCTGTCTGAAGCTGTAATTTCGATGATCGGCCTCGCCAGGCGGCTTAGAGCTCTCACCGTAGCCTCTGAGATCGCTAGTCACCACGCTAAAACCTTCAAGCAGCCTTGGCAACATGCGATCCCAGCTGTGTTGCGATAGTGGATTGCCATGTAATAGGAGCAAAGGAGGGCCATGTCCGCCTACTCTTGCGCGGATCTCAACGGCTGGATCGCTCGTCTGAAAAACTAAATCTTTTAAGGCTGGACCCATGCTTGCGCTCGAGCTTGTTATGCTTAGTTCTCGATCTTGTGTTGCTGATCGCGCTCGGCCCAGCCTCGGCGGTAACCCGCGCGAAACCCAAGCCAGGCGGCGACCGCCCCGACAAGGATGATGATCATGACAATGGCTGCAATCATTCAACAAACCCCTAAGCTTGAAGCATTCAGCAGGATGTGGCGCTGATGCTGCATTGTGCCTCTTCTGAAGGTCAGCAAGACCAGGCTATCCTGATTGCCGGTGGCGGTATTGGTGGACTCGTAGCAGCGCTTGCGCTTGCCAGAGCAGGCAGGAAGGTCAAGGTACTCGAGCAAGCAGCCGAAATTGGTGAGATCGGTGCGGGTATGCAACTTGGTCCTAATGCCTTCCATGCTTTCGACTTACTTGGGGTCGGACCCATGGCCAGGGAAAGAGCGGTGTATACCGATCATCTGGTTATGCATGACGCAATCGATGGCTACCAAGTTGCAAAGGTCTCAACCGGCGAAGCTTTTTTAGCTCGATTTGGCAATCCCTATGCCGTGATTCACCGTGTCGATGCACACAATAGCCTGCTTGAAGCGGCCTTAAAGGTCCCAAGCATCAGCTTTCATACCTCGGTCAGGGTTAGCTCGATTAGCCAAGACGAGGATCAAGTTTGTGTCTTAGACCAACTGGGCAATAAGTACATCGGGGCTGCGCTCATTGGTGCAGACGGCATCAAGTCGATGGTTCGCGAGCAGTATGTGGGCGATCAAGCACGAGTGACAGGCCATGTCGTTTATCGGGCCGTCGTTGATCGGGAGGCGTTTCCGGCCGATTTACGCTGGAATGCGGCCGCGATTTGGGTTGGGCCTAAGTGCCATCTTGTTCATTACCCGCTTCGCGGCGGGGAGCAGTACAACGTCGTAGTGACCTTTCACAGCCGACACGATGAGCAATGGGGCGTTCGTGATGGGAGTGCCGACGAAGTTCAGTCCTATTTTCAGCGTGTCATCCCGCAAGCAAGGCAGTTGATCGATCTTCCCAAATCCTGGAAACGCTGGGCAACCGCCGATCGTGACCCCATCGAACGGTGGAGTTTTGGCCTTGTGACCCTGCTTGGCGATGCGGCTCACCCAACCACCCAATACATGGCCCAAGGGGCTTGCATGGCGCTTGAAGATGCGGTCACCCTGGGCCAGTGCGTTGAGCGCTCCCCAGAAAATCTCAAGTCAGCCTTTGAGCATTATCAAAAGGCACGGATTGCCCGAACCGCGCGCATCGTTTTGTCCGCACGTGAAATGGGTCGGATTTACCACGCAGAAGGTGTTGAGCGACTAGTTCGCAATGATTTATGGCGAGGGCGCTCTAACGAAGCTTTTTATGACGCGCTTCAATGGCTTTATGGCTGGCGCGGCGATCTGCTTGCCACTGAGGGACATACTTCATGACTGATTTAGGTCGACTCGATGATCTACCGCAGGCCTATGTGGATGCGCTGAGGGCGCACAATTTACTGCCGCTTTGGCCTAGCCTTCGGGCTGTAATGCCGGCAGATCGACCAAGCCCTCGTACTGCGGCAACCCTATGGCGCTACAGCGATATTCGGCCTCTCTTGATCGAAGCAGGCAGGCTGACACCGATAGAAAAAGCAGAACGTCGGGTACTTGTACTTGCCAATCCCGGACATGGTCTCGATCGCATGCAGGCAAGCCCCTCGATGTATCTGGGTATGCAATTATTACTACCTGGCGAGTGGGCGCCAGCACACCGACACACGCCCAACGCGGTGCGCATGGTAGTTGAAGGCGACGGTGCTTACACCACGGTTGAAGGCGAACGTTGCGAGATGAAGCGTGGTGATTTGATCCTCACCCCTACGGGACTTTGGCATGAGCATGGCCACGAGGGCAAAGCGCCCGTGGTTTGGCTTGATGTGCTTGACTTACCCTTGGTGTATTACCTTGAAACCTCCTACCACGAGGCAGGCCCAACGCAAGTAGCAAATAAGAATCCACTCAGACGATCAAGCGCTTATCATGCCTCGGGACTTGCACCGACAAAGTATTTAAAACGTCATACAAGCCAGTATCCCATGCTGCACTACGCTTATGAAAAAACAAGACAAAGTCTTGATCGTTTAGCATCCCAGGGCGAAGCAAACGCCTTACTGACTTTTATCAACCCAGAAACAGGTAGCGATGCCTTGCAAATGCTTGGCTTTTATGCCCTAAGAATTGGGCCAGGGCAGCACTGTCGTCTTCCTGCCCAATCGAGCGCTATGGTGATGCATGCGATCGAGGGTTGCTGCGATGTCGGGTGGTCGATTGCAGGGCAGTCGGAAACCAACCTCGGTAGACTTGATCTTGCAGATACAGCCTGCCTGCCTGGCTATGTGTCTATCCATTTGTCAAACCCCAATGCTGATGAAGCCTGTTACCTATTTTTAGCAGACGAGAGCCCTTTACATCGAAAACTTGGACTGCACGAAACCCGCGCTTAATTAGACGAGCTGAGCGCACTCATGCCATGATCCGGCTTTGCGAAATATTCAACGAGGAGACATAACAATGAAGATTCGCCTGACCCCACTTGCCTTTAGCCTTGCCATGATGACCGCATCGGCTGGGGTTGCCGCTCAAACGATTACATTAAAAGTTCATCATTTCTTAGGACCGCAGTCGATACAGCACACGAAAATGCTTGGCGATTGGTGTGCCAACATCGCCAAGGACTCAAGTAACCGCTTGCAATGCCAGATCTTTCCAGCAATGCAATTAGGTGGCTCCCCTCCCCAGCTTTTTGACCAGGCCAAAGACGGTGTGGCCGATGTGGTGTGGACAGTGGCCGGCTATTCGGCAGGCCGTTTTCCAAAATCGGAAATCTTTGAGCTTCCCTTCATGATGACCAATGCCGAGTCGACAAGCCGTGCTGCTTGGGACTTTGTTCAAAAGCATGCGATGGATGAATATTCACAAGTCAAACTGCTCGCCGTTCATGTGCACGGACCGGGTAATATCTTTACAAAAAGCAAACCGATCAAAACCTTAGCTGATTTCAAAGGCATGAAGCTCAGGGCACCCACCCGCCTCACCAACAAAATGCTTGCGATGCTTGGCGCAACACCAGTGGGTATGCCTGTCCCACAAGTGCCTGAAGCCTTGTCAAAAGGTGTTATTGATGGCGCAGTAATTCCCTATGAGGTAGCACCTGGTTTACGCGTACATGAGCTAACCAAATACGTTGCTGAACCCGACCGCAGTTTCGAGGCGCTTTACACAACCGTGTTTATCGTGCCGATGAACAAAGCCAAGTACGACTCACTGCCCAACGATTTGAAGGCTGTGATCGACAAAAACTCTGGCCGTGAATTTTCAGCCTTTTTGGGACGAACCCAATCAGGCAATGACGTACCTGGCCGTGCAACTTTCGCCGCCACTCAGGGCTATACCATCAACCAAATTCCAAAGGCTGAGCTTGAGAAGTGGCGTCAGGCGACCGATCGTCTTGATGATGAATGGGCTGAGGAAATGTCTAAGCGTGGCTCAGATGGTAAAGCGCTGCTTTCGTCTGCTCGCGAACTGATCAAGAGCTACACCAAATAATGTTAACAATTTCTTTTTTAGAACACTCTAGTTGTTGATGGATAACATGGCACAGTTCGAAAGGCTGCTTGAACGATTTGTTCACGCAGCCTGCACACCTGACCCCTTAGGCTTTGCTGCTTTATTCCATCCCAACGGAAGTTATGATGATGGATTTTTCGGCATTCATCGCGGTCGGGATGAGATCGCATCGATGATCGAGCGCTTTCATGAAGGTGGCCGAGAATTTCAATGGGATTTTTTGTATCCGCTCTGTGC
>OMIE01000027.1 GCA_900299025.1 Burkholderiaceae bacterium | reverse complement strand
CGTCTAGGCATAGCGATGGAGGATGTCGATATTGTCCACGGCGACACGGGCAAAGTCTTATTCGGCATGGGCACTTATGGCTCGCGTTCCCTGTCGGTCGGCGGCACCGCGATTGTTAAAGCCGTCGATAAAGTCATTGCCAAGGGTAAGAAGATTGCCGCGCATTTGCTTGAAGCGTCCGATGCTGACATCGAATTTGAGGGTGGCAATTTCAAAGTAGCCGGAACCGACAAGAGCCTGCCCTTTGCTCAAATCGCGCTCACCGCCTACGTGCCACACAACTACCCGCTCGATAAGCTTGAGCCAGGGCTCAACGAAAACGCCTTTTATGACCCGACCAACTTCACCTACCCCTCGGGCTCATACATTTGCGAGGTCGAGGTTGATCCAGACACCGGTGTTGTGAAAGTCGATCGCTTCACAGCGGTTGACGACTTCGGCAATGTGGTCAACCCGATGATTGTCGAAGGTCAGGTCCACGGCGGTCTCGCTCAAGGGATTGGTCAGGCGCTGCTCGAACACGGCGTCTATGATCATGACTCAGGCCAGCTGCTTTCGGGCTCTTATATGGACTACGCCATGCCACGCGCCGACGACTTACCTCATTTCGAAGTCGAGACGGTGAAGGGAACGCCATGCACCCACAACCCGCTCGGCGTGAAAGGCTGCGGGGAGGCCGGTGCAATCGGATCACCCGCTGCCTTAATGAATGCACTTTGCGACGCCTTATGGCATTTGGGCGTCAAAGACCTCGATATGCCAGCAAGTCCACACAAGGTGTGGCAAGCGATTCAGCATGCCAAAGCCTAAGCATCAAGGGTTGACAACGGCGGATGGCGCAAGCGCCATTAGAGCCAAGCGCGATACATAGACCAAACCAACGAGTACCCTGCGGCTTAGCCCAGGGACTCATCGACGAGGAAGAGGATTTCAACATGACCATTGCTTATCACCGTCCCAGCTCGGTTGCCGATGCTTCCGGACTTGCTGCTGCCCATAGCGACGGGCGCTTGCTCGCAGGCGGGCAGTCCCTGCTACCAGCCATTCGTTTGGGTTTGTCGGACCCTAGCGATTTGATCGATTTGGGTCGCATTCCCGATCTCAAAGGTATTCGTGAAGAAGCTGGCAGCTTGCGTGTTGGTGCCATGTGTACCCACGCTGAAGTTGCCGCTTCGGCGGATGTAAAGCGTTTGATCCCAGCACTGGCACAACTTGCTGGCCATATTGGTGATCGTGCTGTTCGTAACCGGGGTACCCTCGGTGGAAGTCTTGCTAATAATGATCCAGCCGCCTGCTACCCCGCAGCGGTACTGGGTCTTGGCGCTACGATTCACACCAATAAGCGTGACATTGCAGGCGATGATTTTTTCACCGGCGTTTATTCAACGGCGCTCGAAGAGGGTGAGGTCATTACTTCGGTCAGCTTCCCCGTACCCAAGGCAGCCGGCTGGCAAAAGTTCAAGCAGCCTGCTTCGCGCTTTTCGATTGTGGGCGTCTTCGTCTCGCAGGGCAGCCAGGGTGTTCGCGTCGCTGTGACTGGCGCTGCAGCTTGCGTCTTTCGCGCAAGTGCTATTGAGGCAGCACTGAGTGCGAATTGGTCTTCAGCTGCCGCCAAGGCGGTCCATGTTGACGCTTCAGAGCTCAACAGCGACTTGCATGCAAGCGCAGCATATAGAGCTCACCTGATCCCTGTTCTTGCTGCTCGAGCAGTCGGAGCATAAGGTCTGGGGTTAGGCAGGTCTCAAAGGGCCATGGTCAGGGACGACCAGCCGCCCGCTCAACCTTCATCGGGGTCGGCGCATCCGGGCCTGGCGTCTCTCGACGCCGGGCTTCGCGCCCAAGGCCATATCGCCGACCACACCGTGCTCCAATCGCTACAGCTCGCTTTAAGTCTGAAAAAGCCCTTACTGCTCGATGGCCCAAGCGGCACAGGAAAGACGCATCTCGCAGAAAGCTACGCCAAGTGCCTTGGCGTCACACCGTTCCGTCTAATCGTTCACACCGATTTACAGCGCGAGGATGCGGCTTATGACTGGCATTACAGCCGCCAATTGCTTAGCTTACGACTTGGGACTAAACCCATCAACAAAGGCTTCGATGAAGACCATCTCATCGCCAAGCCTTTGCTCCAAACCATTCGGGCCTCCCAGCCAGGCAGGCCCGCGGTATTGATTCTTGAGGGGCTTGAACAAGGTCATGCCTCGCTAGACAGCGTGTTGCTGCCATTCTTGGATGACTATCGGGTTGATATTGACGGGCTCGGAAGTCTGCGAGCGAGCGAGGCCCCTTTGATCTTCATCACAAGCAAAGACGCAAGAGCTATGAGCGATCGCGTCCGGCGCCGTGCGATTTATCAGTATTGCCCCTTCCCTTGCGCCACCCGCGAGTTGAGCATCCTCCAAGCTGCGGTGCCCGATGCTGGAGCGCGACTAAGTCAGGCTGTTGTTGATTTTGTTCGCGGTCTTCGTATTTCTGATCTGGCCCAGCGCCCTGGCATGGATCGGCTTATTGCCTGGACCAAGACGCTCCGGCAGCTTGATGCACTAAGCCTTGATCCCGAGTTGATCCACAACACACTTGGTTTGCTGCTTAAGCATCAACACGACCTCAGGCCCCTCGCGGGTACCGATGCGAGTGCTTGGTTGGCCGAGCTACAACGCCGCGCTCAAAGCGAAACTGTCATCGAGCTGTCATCCTGAGCACCTATGCTCCGCGCAAGGTGAAGACATGAGCGCACGTATCCTGATCATAGAAGACGAACCAGCCATTCGTGAGCTTATTCAGGTGAACTTAAGCCATGCAGGCTTTGAAGTAGTCACTGCCGAATACGCCTCGGAAGGCAAACGCGAGATCGATTACCGCCTCCCCGATTTGATCTTGCTTGACTGGATGCTTCCTGATTTTTCAGGCGTCGAGTTAGCCAAACAATTGCGTCAAGACATTCGCACCAAAAAGCTTCCCATCATGATGCTCACGGCACGTGCTGAGGAGTTTGACAAGCTTGCAGGTTTTGACGCCGGTGCAGACGATTACATCACCAAGCCCTTCTCCCCACGCGAGTTGCTTGCTCGTGTAAAGGCCTTGCTTCGCCGCACTGCACCTGAAGCGAGCGGTGTCCCGATCACCATCGGCAAGCTCACGCTCGATCCACAATCCTTTCGCGTCAACGCTGATCAGGAATCGATCAATCTCAGTCCGACCGAGTTTCGCCTCTTACATTACATGATGTCCCACGCCGACAAGGTTTTGAGTCGAAGCAAACTCCTCGATGAGGTCTGGGGAGATCATGTTTTCATCGAAGAGCGCACCGTCGATGTACACATCAGGCGCCTAAGACTCGCGCTGCAACCCTACGGCTGTGAGCACATGGTCGAAACCGTGCGCGGAGGCGGCTACCGATTTGTGCCAACCTGAGGCTGGCGCGCTATGCTCGGCGCATGCTACGCCCCAAACCCTTGCTCTTACTCATTGTTTTAGGCGGTGGTGCCGCCTGGCTGGCCTCACGTGACGAGGCAATGCTCGCTTTGGCCTGGCTCGCAGCCGGGCTCATACCTTGGGTGATTTACGACATGTGGCGGATCCAGCAATTGCGCTGGTGGCTTGCCCTGCCGAGTAAACGCGATCTCCCCACAGCCCCAGGCGCTTGGGGTGCGGTTTTCTCGCGTCTCAATCTGATTGCACAACGCAGCGAGAGCGAGTTAAAAGACATGCGCCGCGAGATCGAT
>OMIE01000026.1 GCA_900299025.1 Burkholderiaceae bacterium | reverse complement strand
GCGCGGGCAAGGGCTCACCCATGGCAACCTTGAGCTGCCAGGCCACCAAATCTTCGCCCAAAATCATCTCAGTGACCGGGTGCTCGACTTGCAAGCGGGTGTTCATTTCCATGAAGAAAAAGTCACCGGCTGGGTCGACGATGAATTCCACGGTGCCTGCCCCGACATATTGCACCGAGCGCGCCGCGGCGATGGCCGCCATGCTCATGGCCCGACGCTTTTGCGGGCTCCAGCCGGGTGCAGGCGCTTCTTCAATCACTTTTTGATGTCGTCGCTGCAAGCTGCAATCGCGCTCAAGCAGTGAGACGATCTTGCCGTGCTGGTCGCCAAAAATCTGGACCTCGATGTGCCTAGGTTCGATGATATAGCGTTCGATTAATACCTGCGCATCACCAAAACTCGATAAAGCTTCGCGCTGGCACGATGCCAGCGCCGCTGCAAAGTCCTTGGCCTCATCCACCCGGCGCATACCTTTGCCGCCACCGCCCGCGGTTGCCTTGATCAGCACCGGGTAGCCCACAAGCGCTGCTTGCTCTTTGAGGAAGTCAGTATCTTGGCGTTCGCCGTAATAACCGGGCACCAGCGCGACGCCCGCTGCCGCCATCAAGGCTTTGGCGTTGGCCTTGCTCCCCATCGCTGAAATGGCGGCAGGGCTAGGTCCGATAAAACGCATCCCTGCATCGATAACAGCTTGCGCAAACTCGGCATTTTCAGACAAAAAACCATAACCGGGATGAATCGCGTCTGCCGTCGATTCGCCTGCGGCCTTGAGCAAGACGGTTTGGTTGAGGTATGAAAGCCGCGCGGCTGGGGGGCCGATGAAAACCGCCTCGTCGGCCAAAGCAACATGAGCTGCGTGCCTGTCCGCTTCTGAATACACCGCAATACAGTGAATGCCGAGTTGTTGTGCACTCCGTATGACCCGGCAAGCGATTTCGCCGCGGTTGGCAATCAGAAGCCTGCGGATTGTTTTCACGTTGGTTGATCCAGGCTTGCGAGCCAGGAGGGCTTGCGCTTTTCGAAAAACGCGGCAATACCCTCTTGCGCCTCATCGCTTGCCCGTACCTGGGCGATGCGTGCTGCGGTTTCGGCGCTCAAGGCGTCATCGATGACTTTCCCAGCCACATCGGCGATCAATTGTTTGCAATGCCCCATCGCCTGCGGTCCGGCTGCAAGCAATTGGCCGAGCATGGCATTGACTGCACCGTCGAGTTCATCGTCAGGGACAATGCTTTGCACTAATCCGATGCGCCAGGCTTCGGCAGCCTCAAAGACTTCGGCGCTTAAAAAGTAACGCCTTGCCTGACGCTCGCCCATGGCCTTGATCACATAAGGACTGATCATGGCCGGAATAAGCCCAAGCTTGACTTCGGAGAGGCAAAACCGAGTGTCTGCACTAGCTATTGCTATATCGCATGCCGCAACCAGACCCATGCCGCCAGCAAAGGCTGCGCCATGCACTCTTGCAACCGTCGGTTTGGGGCTTTGGTGTAACAGACGCAAAACCCCTGCAAGCCTTCCCGAATCGGCGCGTGCCTCCTCGGGGCTCATCGCGCGCGCCTTTTTCATCCATGCTAAATCACCGCCTGCACAAAAAGCCTTGCCGCGGCCTGCAAGCAATATGACGCGAACTGCATCGTCGCTAATCGCGTCACCAAGCGCCTGGGTGAGCTCGCCGAGCATGACATCGTTCATCGCATTGCGCAGATCAGGACGGTTAAGCCAGATCAGGCCAATGCCCTGGTTGAGCTCACATTGCAGCGTTTCATAGGTCACGATAGCAATTCCTTTTGTCGATGCCTGGCTCAGGCGTGGCGATGAGGCTTCATCTCAGCGCCAACATTACATGCGAAATACGCCAAAGCGGCTCGCTTGGGCAGGGCTTTGCAAACTCATGCTAAGACCTAGGGCAACCACCCGGCGCGTGTCTTCAGGGTGGATGACACCATCGTCCCACAGCCTCGCACTGGCGTAATAGGGATGACCTTCGCGCTCATACTGGGCGCGGATCGGCGCTTTAAAGGCTTCGATTTGTTCGCTGCTCATGGACTGCCCGCGCAAGGCCAAGGCGTCTTGGCGTATGGTCGCAAGTACCGAGGCGGCTTGTTCGCCACCCATCACCGAAATGCGAGCATTGGGCCACATAAACAATAGCCTGGGCGAGTAGGCGCGACCGCACATGCCGTAGTTGCCGGCGCCAAAGCTGCCACCGATAATCACCGTGAATTTAGGCACCTTGGCGCAGGCCACCGCGGTTACCATCTTCGCACCAGCACGAGCAATGCCTTCGTTTTCGTACTTGCGCCCCACCATGAAGCCGGTGATGTTTTGCAAAAAAATAAGTGGTATGCCGCGTTGACAGCACAACTCGATAAAGTGCGCGCCTTTATTGGCTGATTCAGCAAACAAAATGCCGTTGTTGGCAACAATGCCAACCGGGATACCGTGCCAGTGGGCAAACCCTGTGACGAGCGTGCTGCCATAGCGGGCTTTGAACTCTTCAAAATCAGACCCATCGACTAAGCGGGCAATCAGCTCCCTCACATCGAAGGGTTTACGAGGATCGGCTGGGATAATGCCACTGAGTTCGCGCGGGTCGTACGCTGGCTCGATGCTCTCGCGCAAGTCGAGTCTTTCGGCAACGCTGCCCGATACCGCAGGCCGTGGGGTTGTCGCGAGCAGACTGCGGGCAATCGATAGCGCGTGGCGGTCGTTCTCGGCAAAGTAATCAGCAACACCAGATAGGCGGGGGTGCACATCGGCACCGCCAAGCTCCTCGGCACTGACTTCTTCGCCGGTCGCGGCTTTGACCAATGGGGGCCCGCCTAAAAAGATGGTTCCTTGTTCGCGCACGATGATCGACTGATCGCTCATCGCAGGCACGTAGGCACCACCTGCCGTGCAAGAACCCATGACCACAGCGATTTGTGCAATGCCTTGCGCTGAGAGTCTGGCTTGGTTATAAAAAATCCGCCCGAAATGCTCGCGATCAGGAAAAACCTGGTCTTGGTTGGGCAGATTCGCACCGCCCGAGTCGACCAAATAAACGCAGGGCAAATGGTTTTCTTCGGCGATCTCCTGAGCTCTTAAGTGTTTTTTGACCGTCATGGGGTAGTAGGTGCCGCCTTTGACGGTTGCGTCATTGCACACCACCATCACTTTGCGGCCATGCACCGAACCGACTCCGGTGATGATCCCGCCACAAGGAGCGTCGCCGTCGTACATGCCATGAGCGGCCAGGGGTGAAAACTCAATGAATGCTGCACCTGGGTCGAGCAGTTGCGCGACCCGATCCCGAGGCAGCAATTTGCCACGCGCCAAATGCTTGGCTCTTGCGGCCTCGCCGCCACCTGCGGCCGCCAAACGGAGTTGCGCCTGCAAATCCTCGCAGGCCGCTTGCATGGCCGCTTGATTGGCCTGAAAGCTGGCGTCCTTGGTTTGGATCTTGCTCTCGATGCGGCTCAACGCAAATCCTCCTGGGCAAGGGCGCGAGCAATTAAGAGCCTTTGGATATCGCTCGTGCCCTCGTAAATTTGGCAAACCCGCACATCGCGCCAAATCCGTTCAACCGGAAAGTCCTGAACCACGCCGTAGCCGCCATGAATTTGAATGGCGTCCGAACAAACCTGCTCTGCCATTTCACTGGCTTGCAGCTTGGCCATGGCAGCCTCTTTGAGGCAGGGTTTGCCTGCATCCTTTAAGCGCGCCGCATGGGCAATCAACTGTCTTGCACTTTCAAGACGCGTTGCCATATCGGCAAGCCGAAACTGAACCGCCTGGTGCTCAAAAATCGCTGAGCCAAAGGCTTCTCGGGTTTTTGCATAGCTTAGGGCTGCAATAAAAGCGGCGCGTGCCATGCCAAGCGATTGCGCCGCGATACCGATACGCCCCCCTTCAAGACCCGATAAGGCAATGCGATAGCCCTGGCCTTCCTCACCGAGGCGAAAGCTTGCGGGAATCTTGCAAGCTTCCAGTGTAATTTGTGCGGTGTCAGATGCGCGTTGACCGACTTTGTCCTCAAGCCTTGCTACCCGATAGCCTTCGGTATCGGTTGGCACAAGAAAGGCCGAAATGCCTCGCTTACCCGCTTCGGGGTCGCTGACTGCCATCACAATAGCGACATCGGCATGTTTGCCTGAGGTGATGAATTGTTTGACGCCATCAAGCACATAGTGATCACCCTCGCGCCGTGCTCGGGTACGAATCGCTGCAGCATCCGAACCAACATGCGGCTCAGTGAGGCAAAAAGCGCCAAGCATCGCACCGCTTGCCAAAGGCTTGAGCCATTGCGATTGCTGCTCGGGGTTGCCCCAGGCGAGCAAGATTGAGCACACCGGACAGTTATTCACCGAAATGATGGTCGAGGTTGCACCATCGCCTGCTGCAATTTCTTCCAGGATGACCGCAAGCGCCTGATAGTTTAGGCCCGCTCCGCCTAAGTGGTCGGGCACGGCAATACCAAAGCAACCCAGCTCAGCCAGCCCCTTTAACGCTTGCGCAGGAAAGCTTGCCTCTCTATCCCATTGGGCTGCAAAAGGGGTAATTTCTTTAGCGACATAAGCGGCGACCGCCTCGCGGATGATCTCCAAATCGATGCCGCTTTCGGCTTGCTTTACCATGCCAGCGAACTACCACGGTAATCGAAAAACTGCCCCGAGGGATAGGCGAGCGGCTCGCTAATCACGCGTCTTAAACCCTCAACCGAAGCTTCGACATCGACATCGGCATTGGGGCCTCCCATGTCGGTTCTGACCCAGCCCGGGTGTAGGGCCAAGACTCTGACACCGCTTGCGTTGTAGTCGACATGGGCCAGTTTTGCCAGCATGTTGACCGAAGCTTTTGAGACGCGGTACAAAAGTCCGTAGCTGTTGGCAGCTTCCGAAATCGAGCCCATGCGCGATGAAATGAAAGCCATCGTCCCGCGCTTGGCAGACAGGCAAGGCATCACGACCGGAATCAAGCGCATCGCGGCCAAGACATTGGTGCGCATCACCAAGTCAAAGGCTGTATCATCGGGAGGCTTTTGGGTGCTCGAATCCCGAGGTCCGAAAACCCCAGCGTTCATCACCACCACATCAAACTGTTCGCCCTCAAGCTGCCAGGCAAGTCCTGCGATATCTTCGAGATGTCCAACGTCGAGCTTCAGCGGATGGGCACCCATGTCGCGAAGACTCATGCGATGGTCTTCGCTGCGGTAGGTGGCATGCACCTGCCAGCCAGCTTGTAAATACTGGCGTGTGAACTCCAGCCCTATGCCTCGCGAGGCGCCCAGTACAAGTGCGGCAGGCATTAGATCACCTCAAGGGCCATGGCGGTGGCTTCACCACCGCCAATGCAAAGCGCCGCCACACCGCGCTTGCCGCCTGTTTTGCGCAGTGCGCCGAGTAAGCTGACCAAAATCCTTGCCCCCGAAGCGCCAATCGGATGGCCGAGCGCGCAAGCCCCGCCGTGGATATTGACCTTTTCGTGCGCAAGATCAAGTTCGCGCATGGCGGCCATGGTAACCACGGCAAAGGCTTCGTTGATTTCATAAAGATCAACATCGTTGGCGCTCCATCCGGTTTTAGCAAACAGCTTATGGAGCGCGCCCACCGGGGCGGTGGTAAACCACTCGGGCTGCTGCGCGTGGGTGCTATGCGCCACGATGCGCGCAAGTGGCTTGCAAGCCAAGCGGTTTGCGGTGCTTTCTCTCATAAGCACCATGGCGGCTGCACCATCAGAAATCGACGAAGCATTGGCTGCGGTGATGGTGCCATCCTTGACAAAGGCCGGGCGCAGACCTGGGATCTTCTCAAGTTGGGCTTTAAAGGGTTGCTCATCACGCAGGATTTGTTGCTCCCCCTTTTTGCCTGGCACGCTTACCGGGGCAATTTCCCAATCGAATCTGCCATCTTCGTTGGCCGTTTTAGCGCGCTCGGTCGAGTTGATCGCAAACGCATCTTGCGCCTGGCGGCTGAATTGGTACTTGCTTGCGCAATCCTCGGCAAATACCCCCATAGCCTTGCCGCGTTGATAAGCGTCTTCAAGACCATCGACAGCCATGTGGTCATAACTTGTGAATGCGCCATAGCGATAGCCTTTGCGCGCATTCATGAGCAGGTGCGGCGCATTGGTCATGCTCTCCATACCGCCGGCGATCATGACTTGTGCGCTTCCGGCCAGCAATAAATCATGGCCAAGCATCGCCGCTTTCATGCCCGATCCACACATTTTGCTAATCGTCGTCGCACCGGCCGAGGTAGGCAAGCCTGCTTTGAGCGCAGCCTGTCGGGCGGGTGCTTGCCCCTGGCCAGCCATTAGGCAACAACCCATGATGACTTCATCGACATGTTCGGCAGCAATGCCAGCGCGTTGAAGCGCTGCGGCAATCGCCACAGCGCCCAAGTCATAGGCTGCAAGACTTGCAAAGTCGCCAAGCATCGAGCCCATGGGCGTGCGAGCTACCGAGGCAATCACGACCGGATCGGTTGGAAGGGGTGAAGTGGGCGTGGGGTTCATGGTTTGCATGCTCCAAAGTTAGGTTGCGCTGACTTAACGCGTATCGGCAAAAAGCTCCCGGCCGATCAGCATGCGCCGGATTTCTGATGTCCCGGCGCCGATTTCATAAAGCTTGGCATCGCGCCAAAGCCTTCCGGTGGGGTAGTCATTGATATAGCCGTTGCCCCCAAGTGTTTGGATCGCTTCACCAGCCATCCAAGTGGCTTTTTCGGCAGCCCACAAAATGGCGCCAGCCGCATCTTTGCGCAAGCTTCGAACATCGAGCAAACCTTCGCGGCTTCGATCGCATTGCCGACCGACCTCGTAAACGTAGGCACGGGTGGCCATCATGGTGGTGTACATATCCGCAAGCTTGCCCTGCATCAGCTGAAATTCACCAATCGGCTGGCCAAATTGCTTGCGCTCATGAACATAGGGGACAACGACATCCATGCAAGCAGCCATGATGCCCAGCGGACCGCCAGAAAGCACAGCACGTTCAAAGTCAAGACCGCTCATGAGCACATTTACGCCTTTGCCCAGCCCGCCAAGCACCCGGTCTGCAGGCACGATGCAATCGTCAAAGACCAATTCACCGGTGTGCGAGCCGCGCATGCCGAGCTTATCGAGTTTTTGCGCCACGCTAAAACCAGGCGCGTGCTTGTCGACCAAAAAAGCGGTGATGCCACGAGGACCTGCTTCGATATCATTTTTTGCATAGACCACAATCACATCGGCATCGGGTCCGTTAGTAATCCACATTTTGCTCCCATTGAGCACCCAGTGATCACCGCGAAAATCGGCCCGGGTTTTCATCGACACGACATCAGAGCCTGCATTGGGCTCACTCATGGCAAGCGCCCCAACCCATTCACCTGAGATGAGCTTTGGGAGGTAGAAATCCTTTTGCTCTTGAGAGCCGTTGCGAAAAATCTGATTCACACACAAATTGGAATGCGCACCATAAGAAAGCCCCACCGACGCTGATCCGCGTGAGATTTCTTCCATGGCCACGATATGCGCCAAATAACCCAAACCTGCGCCTCCGTAGCGCTCATCGACCGTGATGCCAAGCACCCCCATGTCGCCAAGCTTGCGCCACAAATCCATCGGGAACTGGTCGCTGCGATCGATAGCCGCAGCCCGCGGGCTAATTTCTTGTTCGACGAAATCACGCAGCGCTTCGCGAAGCGCCGTGATCGTCTCACCGAGATCAAAGGGTAAACCGGGCATTTGCATGGCTGGGGCTCCTCG
Source organism: Burkholderiaceae bacterium (assembly GCA_900299025.1). Taxonomy (GTDB): domain Bacteria; phylum Pseudomonadota; class Gammaproteobacteria; order Burkholderiales; family Burkholderiaceae_E; genus UBA3064. Next base: position 10,487 of record OMIE01000026.1, on the reverse strand, counting down.
CACTGATAGCCTTACAGGTTCAAAACCATTCTGCGTGAAACTGGACTACTCAATTGTCGCGCAAACGACTCGCTTGAATCCTTTGACAACTTGCTGCCCTAAGATCTGGCCTCGCTTATGAATCCCCTCGAAAAAGAATTGCACTACCCCTTTGACGATCGACTGCCCGCTACTGGACAGCGCTTTGATTTAGGGCCTGATGTGGCATGGCTTCGAATGCCGCTACCCTTTGCGCTCGATCACATCAATCTTTGGCTTTTGCCTGATTGCATCGAGGGTCGTAAGGGTTGGACGCTGGTTGATTGTGGTGCATCGACTGAGGACATCCGCGAGGCTTGGGAGCGTTTGATCGCCGCGCCCAAGGAGGCGCTAGGACTCGATGGTTTAGCGATCTTGCGCATTATTTGCACCCATATGCACCCTGACCATGTGGGGCTTGCGGCCATGCTTGCCGAGCGCTTTGACTGTGACTTGTGGATGACGGTTGGCGAATACGGCTTGTGTCGGGTTTTGTCGCAGGCGCTGCCTGGGGCCGATGGCACATCAGCCTTTGAGCACTATCGCAGGCATGGCGTCATCGACGCCCAAAAGCTTGCGCAGTTAAGAAAACATGGCGCCCATTCGTTTCGATCGCTGGTGCCCAACGTGCCCTCGCGTTTTCGCAGGATTCGCGATGGCGAATCGATCGCCATAGGCTTCAGGCACTGGCAGGTCATCACCGGCTGTGGGCATTCGCCAGAACATGCAAGTCTTTACAGCGAAAGTCGCCTTGATGCTCAAGGCAAGAAGGTGCTTGACCCTTTGTTGATCTCGGGGGATATGGTGTTGCCAAGAATTTCCACCAACACCTCGGTGTGGGAAATTGAGCCTGAGTCCAATCCAGTGCAGTGGTTTATGGATTCAATCAAACGATTTAATGGGTGTAGCGAACAAAGCCTTGTGCTTCCCTCGCACGGTAAGCCCTTTGTTGGCCTGCATACGCGCATCAAGCAATTGCTCGACCATCACCACGCAAGGCTTGATGAAGTCCGCGCCGCCTGCGAGCAAAGCGATTGCAGCGCGATGGACATTGTGCCGATGATGTTTCGCCGCCCACTCGATACCCACCAGATCAGTTTTGCGCTCGGCGAAGCGCTCGGTCATTTGCACGCGCTTTGGTACGCAGGCGAGCTAAGCCGACAGACCGATGATCAGCAGGTGATACGTTTTCGCAAAATTAGCCATTAGCTAATCGTGCTCAGCTTTGCGCCAGTTGCTTTTCGATGGCCGCTTCCCAGCCACGATTTGCAGCCGGCGAAGCGGGGCTCGGATGAAGAATTTGAATCACCCGATAAGCATCAGGCGAGTGCATGTGTTGGCGTGCCAGTTCAAGTCGTTTGGCAGCAAAGCCACCGATGCCAACCAAAACCTCGGGTCTGAGCAAATCGATCACCGCGCGCAAATGCTGCATGCAGGCCTCATCAAGCGGCGAGCGCTCGGCGCTAGGCAATAACTCAGGCGTACGGTTTTTTCCCGAAGCTTCCAAAAACACTAAGGGACAAAAATTCACCACGAAATGCTCGGCAAAAAAAGCCTGTGCACTGCCATAGTTTTTTGCCGCCCAAGCCCAAAGCCTTCGGCCACTGACTTCGGAGCGGGTGCATGACCAGCCCTGAATGGGTCGCTTGGGATGTTGAGTGATCGGCTTTTCGATGACCGCATCAAGTCCCATCCATGCTTTAGCTGCAGTGATTTCGCCAAAAGGGATACCGCATTGCATCATCCCGTAAGGCCCTGGGTTCATGCCTAAGAAAAGCTTGCGCTTGGTATGTTGGGCGTAGCGTTGGAGGTATTGCTGATAAGGGCCGATGGCGTAGTCAAGGGGGTTGTAAACATGGGCCACCGGCGGGGCAAAGCGCAAACGATTCACCGCATCGCGCAGCTTTAAGGCCTCGTTGAACAAGGCTTCGGGGAGTTGGGTTTGCAGGCTCAATTAACGAGATGTAAGGATTGGAACTGCTCAAGAAGGCTGATAGCATAGCTCCAATTGGTGTGCTGGCGAACACATGGACCATCGCTTGATAGCTTTTCGAGGACAACGCCCTAGATGAACAAACCCATTGAAACCCATGTGAGCGATGCTGCGGGCGCGGATCCGCGTTTGGTGCCTTATGCCAAGCCTCAGCCCTGGGGCATGGTCCCCGACATTGTCGAGCAGCATGTGCTTACCGAGGATGAGACCCTGTGGGCGCCGGTGGGCGAGCAGTCCTGGTCGCGCCCGATTCATTTGAATGTGACTGGCGGTTTTTATGTGCACCTGCTGAAAGTCAAACGCTCGGGAGTTTTGCAGCGTCATCGCCATTCGGGTGCCGTCCACGCTTATGTGATTCGTGGCCGTTGGTATTACCTCGAACACGATTGGGTGGCGGAAACCGGCAGCTATATCTTTGAGCCTCCTGGCGAAACCCACACCTTGACGGTGCCCACCGATTGCACCGAGATGATTACTTTATTCACGGTGCATGGTGCGCTGATGTATGTTGACCCGCAGGGTAATGCCACGGGTTATGACGACGTGTTTACGCGGATTGAAAAATATCGAGCGCATTTTGAAAACGTCGGGCTTGGCGCTGATTACGTCAAGCGCTTCATGCGATAACGATGTCTAATATAACGAGAGGAGACCTTCGATGAGTAAAGACCAAGCAACATCCGCAAGACGCCGCTGGTATCGCGGTGCTACGGCGCTGGCGATCGCAGGCGCGATGGGAATCGCAACAGGGCTTTCGACGACGAACGCCATGGCTCAGGGTAAGACCTTGAAAATTGGTGTGATTTATGACCTCACGGGTCCTTTTGCAGCAGGCGGCTCAAGAGCGGGCTATTTGGGTACCAAGTACGCCATCGATATGATTAATGAGCGCGGTGGTGTTGAAGGCTACAAAATCGTACCCGTTTATGCCGATGCCCAAAGCAAAACCGAGGTGGCGATCAACGAAGCCGAGCGGCTGCTCAATCAGGAAAAGGTCGACATGTTGATGGGCGTGTTTTCATCGGCGCATTGCGTGCCGATGGCGCAAAAGGTTGACCAGGCTAAGCGCTTTATGTGGGCCAATGTTTGTGTGGCTTCCGCCGTGTTTAAGGACAAAAACCTCAAGTATGTATTTCGTCCCCAGGTTCACTCCGATCAGTTTGGCCAGGCCTCTTGCACCTTTTTGAAGGAACAGGCCAAGGCCCGTTTCAACAAGGATGTGAAGGACCTGCGTGTCGCCATTATTTATGAGGACGGTCCCTATGGCGCAGGTGTTGCTTCGGGCAACGAGAGCCAGTGCAAGGCCGACGGCATGAATGTGGTGCTCAAAGAAGGCTATGCTGCAACAGCACCTGACTTGTCGCCCTTGGTGACCAAGCTCAAGCGTGCCAGGCCCGATGCGATTTTGCACACGGGTTACAACCCAGACATCACCTTGTTTTTGCGTCAGGCCAAGGATCAAGGCCTGAAGTGGGGTGCCTTGATTGGGCACGGTGCAGGCTACGGGCAGTTTGACAAGCTGTATGAAACCTTCAAGGACGACGCTAATCTAATTTTCAACGTCGATCCGGTGGCCGCCCAATTGCTTAATCCTGCTAGCCTTGCCAAAGGGCTTGGCGACGTAACCAACGAAATGGTTAAGCGCTATAAGGCAGAGGTTAAAGCTGACGAAGTGCCGCCACACCTCTCCATGGGTTTTAACCAATCCTGGATCTTCTTCACCGATGTACTGCCCAGAGCGATCAAAAAACACGGGGGCATCGACGCCGAAGCCCTGCGCAAGGCATCGCTTGAGACCGATATTCCCACTGGCGGCACGATCCAGGGCTACGGTGTCAAGTTCTTCCCCCCAGGGCATCAAATGGCTGGGCAAAACGAGCGTTCTTCGCCGGTAGTGATGCAGTACAACGCCCGCGATACTTTTATCGTTTGGCCTGCTGCGATCAAAACCAAGGACGCGGTCTTACCCCTGCCTAAAGGGCATGGCTACAGCAATCAGTGATCGGCTGTTGTCGTGAGTCTGCTTTCAGTCCGGGCGCTGACCAAGCGCTTCGGGGGCTTTACAGCGGTTAATCGGGTCAGTTTCGAGCTGGCTCAGGGTGAAATCCTGGGCCTGATTGGTCCCAATGGCTCGGGTAAAAGCACCACCTTTAACGTCATCGCCGGGCTTTATCAGCCTAGCGAGGGCGAGATTGTGCTCGATGGTCAGGCAATTGCTGGGCTGGCAGCCCATGAGATTTGCCGCAAAGGCCTTGCCCGAACCTTTCAGATTCCTCGCCCATTTCGAAAGCTTGGCATTTTGGAAAACACGGTCTTGGCTGCCTACTATGGGTCTTCCAAGCCGGTCACCAAGGCGCAAGCCGAAAAACATGCCATCGATGCCTTACAGTTGATCGGGTTGCCCTTCGATGCCGAGGCCAGGGTCGACGGTCTGGGCGCAGCGGGCTTAAAAAAGCTTGAGATGGCGCGCGCTCTTGCCACGAAACCCCGATTGCTGCTTGCCGATGAAAGTCTGGGCGGTCTGGATGAAAACGAGATGGCCGCTGCCGCCGACATGCTCAAGCGCATCCGCGATGAGCGGGGTGTAACCATTATTTGGGTGGAGCACATCATGGGTGTGCTGATGAAAGTGATCGATCGCTGCATTGTGCTCGACCATGGTGAGTTGATTGCCCAGGGATCGCCCTCGGAAGTCACAAGGGACCCTAAGGTGGTCGAGGTTTACCTCGGTCGTGATGCCACGCAAGTTCAACAACAAGCCGATGCTGGCAAGACCGGCATCCCGGAGGGGCGGGATCATGCTTGAGTTGCGAAGCGTCAATGCGGGTTATGGCAGCTTTCAGGCCTTGTTTGATGTGAGCCTGGAAGTTAAGGCTGGCGAAGCTGTCGCGGTGATCGGGCCCAATGGTGCGGGCAAAACAACGCTGCTGCGTGCCATGACCCGGCTCATCGATTTACGCTCGGGCCAGCTGTCGATGGAATCAAAAGACTTCACCCAGGCACCTGCTCATGAGGTGGTATCGCTAGGTATTGCCCATGTGCCGGAGGGTCGGCGGCTTTTTCCGCGTTTGACCGTTGAAGACAATTTGCGGATGGGTGCTTTTTTGCCCGGTGCCAGAGCTGAGTTTTCAAGCAGGCTTGAGAAGGTCTACAGCCTGTTTCCGAGAATGGCCGAGCGCCGCTATCAGCTTGCCGGCACCATGTCGGGTGGCGAACAGCAAATGTGTGCGATCGGGCGTGCGCTCATGTCCGGGCCCAGGCTGCTTTTGCTCGATGAACCCTCGGCAGGCCTAGCCCCAGTGGTGGTGCAGTCGATTTTTGATTTGGTACGCCAGTTGCGCACCGAGGGCTATACCGTGCTGATCGTCGAACAAAACATTCAGCAGGTTTTGCAAGTGGTCGATCGTGCTTACCTGCTTGAAACCGGCCGGATCCGGAGCAGTGGTGATGCCAAGGCCTTGCTCGGTAGCGAAGCGATTCGCCGAGCCTATCTCGGTTTGGTCTGAGTCAGGGAGCGCGCTGTGGATAGCATTTTTGATATTTTCCTGCTCGAAGCGGTACTCAATGGGGTGCTGCTCGGGGGTTTGCTCGCCTTATTGTCGCTCGGCTTAAATCTCATTTTCGGCGTGATCGATGTGGTTTGGATCTGCTATGCCGAATTGGTGATGATTGGGATGTATGGCATTTGGTGGCTCCATACCCAGCAAGGCTTGCCACTGCCGCTTGCGATGGTGATTTCAATCAGCATGGTGGCAGCTTGCGGAGTCCTGCTTCACCAGTACGTGGTTTCACCGGTCTTAAGCGCAGAGCCAATCAACCAGCTCTTGGTAACCGGCGGGGTGCTTTTTTTCTTGCAAGCTTTTGCAACCGTTTTATTCGGCGTCGAGTTTCGCAACGTCGGCTTCAGAATGCCCAGTCTCAACCTTGGCGACATGAGCTTTTCTGGAGCACGCTTGGTCGCTTTCGGGGTGGCAGTGGCCGCTATTGGTGGCATGTGGTGGTTTTTGCGCAATACCTACCTTGGCACTGCGATTCGCGCAATAAGCCAGGACCGGGGTGTGATGCCACTGATGGGGGTCAACGCTCGCCAAATCTACACCTTGACCTCAGCGCTTGGTGGTGGTTTTGCCGGGCTTGCAGCCTGCTTATTGGTGCTTCAGTACGATGTCCATCCAGCCATCGGGCTGACCTTCGGTCCGCTGACTTTTCTCATTTGCGTTTTGGGCGGGCTCGGCAACCTGATCGGGGGTTTGGTGGCTGCTTTTGTATTTGCCCAGTTCATTTCGGTGGGAGGCTTTTTCCTGCAACTTGAATGGGGCTATGTGATCGCATTTGTGTTTTTCATTGCGGTCATGTTCTGGAAGCCCGAGGGCTTGCTCTCAAAGCGGCGTTAAGGCCCGCTTTGGGTGAGAAGCTCTTTTCGCTAGGCCGGCCTCCAGGATAAGGAAACCGCGAGTATGAATCTGCGCCATTTCAGTGTGCTTTTGCTGGTTGTTGTCGTGCTCATACCATGGGCAGGTCTTGGTAAGTATCCTTTGCACTTAATGGTGATGGCAGCCCTTTGGGGCTACATCTACACCAGTTGGGCGATCATGGGTCGCTTGGGCATGGTGAGCTTTGGCCACGGCGCCTTTCTGGGCGTGGGTGCTTACTCGGTGGTTCTTTGCTGGAATCTTTGGGGCTTGTCGCCTTGGATTGGGGCGCTGATTGGCGTAGTCGCCACGGTGGTGCTTGCGGTGATCATCGGCTACCCGTGTTTTCGTTTCAAGATCGTCGGCCATTACTTCGCCTTGGTCACCTTGGCGCTTTCCGAGGTTGTACGCCTGGTGATTGTCGCGCTTCGCGAACAAACCGGGGGCTCACTTGGTATCACGCCCAAGTCGGCCTTGGGCGGTGGCGAGTCTTATTCCTTGATGGCCTTGCAGTTTGACAGCAAGCTTGTCTGGTTCTACATCATGCTTGCCTTCTGGCTCATGGCGCTTTGGGTCTGGCATCAGGTGGACCGCAGCATGACCCGCCTTGCGTTGCAGGCTATTAGTGATGAAGAAGATGCAGCCGCTTCGGTGGGCATTCCGGTTAATCGCTCCAAACTTCAAGTCACCGTGCTCTCGGCGGTGATGACCTGTATTGGTGGGGTCTTGTATGCCCAGTATCAGCTCTACATCTCACCGGAGACGGTGTCGGGGATCAGTATCTCGCTGCAAATGGTGTTTGGCGCCATCGCAGGAGGCATGTTTATTTTGCTTGGACCTACGTTTGGTGCCGTATTCCTCTTAATCCTCTCTGAGGGCTTAAGAATTCTGGTCGGAAACGATATCCACGGCGTTGACCAGTTGATTTACGGTTTATTGCTAGTTCTCTTCATTATTTTTATGCCCGAAGGGATTCTGGGTGGATTGCTCAAGCGCTTAAAGGCTCAACCCGCACAAAGCGGCCAGCAGTCTTTGGCGCAACGCAGTTAAATCACCTCGTAAAGCGCAACCATCGCGCAAGGCGCCATCATCGTGGTAGGCAAAATAATCGCTTCATCATCTCATCAAGCATTCAAACGAGTCTCACCATGACAACAACAAACAAGCAAATCCCCGAAAACATCCGCTATATCGAGCATGGTGCAGGCGGCCCAGCCGAGGTCATGCATATCGCCCAAGCATCCTGCCCGACACCTGCAGCAGGCGAAATCTTGATTAAGGTTGCCTATGCTGGGGTCAATCGCCCTGATGTGTTGCAGCGTTCTGGTAAATACCCACCGCCCCCAGGCGCACTGCCTTGGCTTGGTCTGGAAGCATCGGGATGGGTGGCTGCACTTGGCGAGGGCGTAAGCGACTGGCAAGTCGGTGATCAGGTTTGCGCGCTTTGTAATGGCGGGGCTTATGCCGAATATGTTTGTGTACCGGCAGGCCAAGCGCTAGCCCCGCCCAAGGGGCTTGGCCTTGATATCGCCGCTGCCTTGCCTGAAACCTACTTTACGGTCTGGGCAAATGTGATTGAACGCGGACGTTTGAAGGCGGGTGAGCGCATCTTGATTCACGGGGGTTCGTCGGGAATTGGTATGACGGCGATCCAAATGGCCAAAGCTTGGGGGGCCGAAGTGTTCACAACGGTTGGCTCGGCCGATAAGATCGAGGCGGTCAAAGCGATTGGTGCCGATCATGCGATCAATTACCGCGAAGCGGACTTCCAGGAGGAAGTGGCGCGGATCACCGCTAAGCAAGGTGTCAACCTGATCCTTGATATGGTCGGTGGACCTTATATCGATAAGAACCTGAAATCCCTGGCGCTCGAAGGTCGTTTGGTTCAAATCGCTTTTTTGCAAACGCCAAAAGTTGAAATCGACTGGACGCAGTTGATGATTCGAAGGCTTAGCTTTACCGGCTCAACCTTGCGCGCGCGTAGCGCAGCCGATAAGCAAGGGCTTGCCCAATCGCTCAAGCAGCACATCTGGCCTTATCTTGAGCGCGGACAGATGCTGCCCTCAATTTACGCGGTCTTTGATCTTGCCGATGCAGCCAAAGCGCATGCCTTGATGGAGTCATCCCAGCATATCGGCAAAATTTTGCTCAAAGTTGCCAACTAAATCGGCAACTAAAGGCTCGCCTGCTGATAAAACCAAGCGTTGTAAGAACGCTGACTGTCTCGCTTGGCAGCTAGGTTTGTACTAGGCGCCGCTGCCGGGCGGCAGCGTGAACGATGCCAAGCCCTAACCCTAAGGTGACTGCGGCAGTGCCGCCGTAAGACATAAAGGGTAGAGGCACGCCGACCACGGGTAGCACGCCTGTGACCATCCCCATATTGACAAAGGCGTAGGTGAATAGCATCAGCGTGAGCGCTGCAGAGGCTAGTCGCTCGAATAAGGTCGAGGCACGACGGGCGATCTCAAGCCCGCGCAACACCATGGCTGCGTAAAGACCGATAAGCAGCACATTGCCCAAAAGACCCCACTCTTCCCCAAAGACGGCAAAAATAAAGTCGGTGGTGCGCTCGGGGATAAACTCCAAATGGGTTTGGGTACCTTCAAACCAGCCCTTGCCCCAAAGCCCGCCAGAACCCACGGCAATCATCGATTGCAAAATGTGAAAACCCTTACCCAAAGGGTCTCGGCTTGGGTCAAGCAAGGTACAAACCCTTTGTTTTTGATAATCATGCAAAACCATCCAGTGGACATCGGGCGCACACCAGCTCGATCCAAATACCCACAATGAACCCAGACCAAGGCTAAGCGCCAAGACCACAGGAAGTATCAGCCGATAACTGAAACCCGCCATGAAGAGCACAAATCCGCCTGCAGCAAAGACCAAAATCCCCGTACCCAAATCAGGCTGTCGAATGATCAAGAGCAAGGGCAGCAAGAGCAGGCCTGCAGCGACGGCAAAGTCGCTCGCTCGCAACTGCCCCTCGCGTTGGGCAAAAAACCAGGCAAGCATTAAGGGCATAGCAATTTTCATTAGTTCCGAAGGCTGTATCCGCACGATGCCCAAATGCAGCCAGCGTCGAGCACCCTTGCTGACATCGCCGAAAAGTGCCACCGCAATAAGCAGCACGAGTCCCAACGCATAAAGCGGCAGGGCACTTTGTGCAAGCCAAGGCACTGGAATTCTTGCCACAAGCCACATAAGGGCGAGTGACAACAGTAAATTCCGGGCATGGGCTTCGGTGCGGGCAGGGAAATCAGCCGCTGCCGAAAGCATGGTGAGCATGCTAATGGCCATGAGGACAAGGGTGATGAGAAGCAGTGGCCGGTCAAAGACATCGACATTTCGCCTAAAAAAGGCAAGTGGTGCGAAGCTTGACCAGGCCATTACTAAGGCCGCCCTTGTTGACTTAGCAAGTGGTGATCAAAGACTTTGCGCGCGATCGGGGCGGCGGCCTGTGAGCCAAAACCACCGTTTTCCACGATCACAGCAAGCGCAATCTTCGGCGCATCGAGGGGTGCAAAGGCCACATAAAGCGAGTGATCCCGGTGCCGTTCGGCAATTCGCTTGGCATCGTAACGCTCGTTTTGCTTAATCCCGATGACTTGAGATGTTCCCGTCTTACCGGCCGAGCTGTAGCCCGCTCTCGCAAAAACCGACTGTGCCGTACCCATCAGATTCACTTCTTGCATGGCTGACACCACAAGGTTCAGGTGTGCTGGCTGAACTCCCGTATCGTGCAAAACCGCAGGCGCGATGGTTTGGTCCTTGGCACTGCTCGGGTCGACAATACGTCGAACCAGCCGCGGCTTCATCACCTGCCCTTGATTGGCTAGCCCCGCTGTAGCCACCGCTAATTGCAAGATCGTGAACGCGTTATAACCCTGACCAATCCCGATCGAAGGGCTTTCTCCAGGCAGCCAGCGTTGTTTGAAACGCTTCATCTTCCATTTGGTGGTTGGAAGTATGCCGCTCGCTTCGCCTTCAAGGTCGATACCGGTTGGTTCGCCAAAACCCCACTGCCGCACATAATCGGCGATCAGGTCAGGCCCCATGTCATGCGC
>OMIE01000025.1 GCA_900299025.1 Burkholderiaceae bacterium | reverse complement strand
TTTTTTGGGTGGCTTGCCGCCACTTTTCACGCACTCATCCATGCTCGCAAAACTTGTGAACTTGGTAGTTTTCTCATAGCTTGAGCTTGAAGGATCGTGGCAGATGCCGTTATCTGACTTTTTAATCACGACAGCAGGTGCTGATGCTGCGCCAGCGTTTTTGGGAGCTGTACCACCGCTTTTAATGCACTCATCCATCGTTTTGAATGGTGTGAAATTCTTTGTTCGCTCATAGCTTGGCGAACTCTTGTCATGGCAAATTCCGCTGTCAGACTTCTTAACCGCTGGTGTCTCGCTAGCTGGTGCCTTAGCAGCATCCTTTTTATCGGCTGCCAGTGCAGGAAACGTAGCCAACCCTGTCGCGAGGATAGCAACCGTTAGCGTTGTAAAAATCTTCATCATATAGCCTCCCTTTTCGATTAATACTGCCCTTATGGACGCACTGCGTGATGCTTAGCTTAGGAGGTTTAAAGACATCAGGCAACCATTATCCCCCGCAGGGTAACAATGATAAAAAGTATCTCTAAATCATTTCAAGATGCGAATCTATTCGCCCTCAGCATGCCCTTTGAACGCTCATCATTCCCGTCAATGTTCAATGGCATCCAAAACGTCAACGATGCGCCTGAATCCCTCTCGCTCAGCTTGGGTTACATACGGATTCCAACAATCCATCAGCAACACCACCCGATCCTCATCGGAGCGATTCCATGCTTCGTGCAGGTAAGTGTCGTCAAACATGACCGGTTCACCTTCGCGCCAGGGATGCTCGCCATGATTGACGAGATTGAGCGCACATGCCGATGGCACAATCAAAGGCAGATGAAACACTAATCTCATATTCGTTGTGCCATGGTGAGGCATGATGTGGGACTGCGCACGCAGTACGGAGAAAAGAATTTCAGGCGCCTGATTGGGGAGCCGACATAAATCTGCTGCCTCAAGCAACTCGCTCGTAAGAGGCGCTAATGCATGATTGTGATCAAATCGCTTACCGCGGCGATAAAAGAAAAAAGCATCCCAAGCTGGACGCTTTGCCTCGCCACTGACAAGTTCACGGACCACTTCGTGAGGCTTAAGGCCCAAAAAGTCTTCAAGCTCAACCTCACCGCGAAGCAAGTGCTGCGCCTCCTCTCGGATTGCATGCCACGCCCGTGTGAGTGACCTGGCCCACGATTGAAGAAACGGGTCGTGGTAAGGACCTTGCGGTAAATCGGGCATGTAAAAAAACTTAGGACGCTGATGCATATCGGCAGGCCTGGGCCCCTCGCCGAGATAGGCTCTTACACCCCTTTCAAGTCTCGTGGTAGCTTCGGACCCGAATGATCCTTGAAGGTCTGCCAGAATCGAGAAGAGCGCATCTTTTCGCCCACGTCTCAAAGCGTCTGTAGCTCTAAGGACGGTTTCAACAAGTTCTGGTTCTGTGGTTTCTCGGTTCAGCCACCGCCCCTTTCTTTTAGCGGCTGCAAAGGCTTTAAATCTGGCGCGTAAGGCGGCCCGCTGATCGCCCAGGGCCTGACAGGCTTCATCAAGCATAAGCCAGGCATGGTGATGCTCATCATCAAGGGCTACTACCGCTTCAAGGTCGATACGTGCACCCCCTATATCGCCCGCCTGCCACTTGATCCGTGCACTGCAAAGCAAAATCTGTGTACGAGCGGCACCACGCTGGGGAGCTTCCGCAAGCAGTCTGAGCGCCTGAGTTACATCATCACGCTGAGCAATGATTTCAGCCAGGGTTAGCCTAACGTCCATAACGTGCGGGTGACTACTCAGTCTTTTGCGAAGCAATAACTCGGCCTGTAGGGATTCGCCCCTGTTTAAGTGGTCGAATGCCCTGCTAAGCTCGCGATCAACGTTAGGCATGGTCCTAACCCTTTAAATTCGATACCGTTTCTAAAAGCGCTGTCTCACAGGCTCGCATCGTCCCGGTTCAGGCAGACGATCGCAGCTGGGAGAATCTCCACTGACATACCCTTAATAGGTCAAAGGGCGATATGCCAAGGTTACCGAATAAAGTGGGTGGCCTTATAAAAAGGGCCGTCGATCCTCTAATCAGACTGCCCAAGGTATCGATTCACAGTCTTTTGACGCCGAGCCTAGCAGCCGATCCCATCCTCCAACATACGCTCGTCATCAATCATCCGAAGTTGATGTTCTGCCAAGCATCTCCTGACTACATCATGTAACGATAGACCCAAGACCCAGGGATCGTACAGCACTTTAGCAAATCGCTTTACTAGAAAAGTGACCTGGAGTTGTTCTTTTGTAGCGATGACGATGTCGATCAAATTGATGTGTGACGTCCGACTAGCCGATTTAAACCTTGACCGATTGCACACTTTTTAACTTCCTAAAACCTTCCAGCAATCGTTGCTCACCCGTACTCAAATCACGATCAGACTCATGCTCGGTATGTTGCGAACGGGCCCGATGAAAGAGCACAAAATCACCGATCTCAAAAGCGTTTGACTGACGCTTTACATCGCGGTGAATATTGGCAAGCACACTTGCCAGATGTGCCTGATACCAGTCCTGAGCCTCACTGCCAAAGGGCTCAAGACTTGCATAGGTGCACCACGAGGCGTATTCGGCAGCAGACATGTGGCTAAGTTCTTCAAGCGTTTTGCCCAGAGCAAGCGCCAGCCGATGCCGAAAGCGTTGCCCTAGGCCAAAGGCTTTGGGTCGCTTTGCAAGGCTCCCTGGCCATTGACTTCGGCTGCTTTGGCAATCAGTGCTTCAAGTGAACGAAACCCGCACGCTTTCAGTGCTTCGACATCCTCATCCAAAAGCAGGCGTCTGCCCTCGGCATCCACCAGACAGAGGCAAAGCACAGCAACGGCAGCATCCTCATCGCCTTTGAGTTGTTTGCGCTTCGATAGCGTATCGATTTCTTGTAACGATAGCTGCCGAAAGTGCACCTCGCCCAAGCCTTCGATGCGATGCGTTTCAATCCTCGGTGCGAGGGCTAAAAATAAGCGCTCCCGAGTAAGCGCACCTTGTGCATGATCTTTAGTCTTCATGGTGTGATGGTGATATCGCCCGTAATTTTGATGGCCGAGGAAAACTCCACCTTGCCGTCGACTTTCGTGCTCAAGTCAAACTTGGTGGGAAAGCCCGAAAAGGTGATGACGATGGGCGTGATTAAATGCGAACCCAGCGTGAGCTTGTAAGGAGCCGTAGTGCCCGCTGAGGCATCGGCCCAAAGCGCCTTTTGTCCCACACCGTGCGTGTAGTTTCCCGAGATCTGGATCGACCCATTATCGTTAAGCCCTGCAATAAACTCTTTGCTGCTTGATGAGAGGTTGGTGACATCAACAGACTGCACGGCGATCCCTGTGAGTTGAATGTCGGTGAGTTCCTCGACCTCGGTGTAAACCGCAGGGCTGCCTGCGCCATGCGCAAGGATGGCACCTTGCGATCGAATAGCCTGTGAGCTTGTGTAGGGCATGGTTGTACTCTCTAAAAAATATCTCGATCCAGTTGAAGGCTTCTATCCAAGCTATCGGCGCGATGCATCCGATCCATTGGATGAATGCTTTATCTGCTGCGACAACTCAGATCGGTGTGGGCGCCCACACTGAATAGGTCAGCATCTCGCGATATAGCGAAGCGTCGGCCTCAAAGCTGCAGTGCGAGTCGCTCAGCGTCATCGACATGCTCTGAAACCTAAGACAGCCTGCTCGAATCGCAGCCGCAATCCCATCCACCGAAGACCGCGAGCTGGCATAGATATCGATTTGGTAAAGCGCATGAGTGAGACTCGATGCCGCACCACTTAAGGTGGCAGAAGGGGCAAGGCCCACCCGCTGATAAATCACATAGGGCGCCCGATCATGGACGTGTGCTACATCGGGGCGAACCACCACATCAACCAACGGGCTTGCAGTACCTACGGGTTCGATAGCTGATTGATTGAGCGGATCAATAAGCGATTGCCTGATCGCCTCGTACACCAGGGTATTTAGGCTCACCGTTCAGAGCGCTCATTAGCTACGACTAGTTTCCTCGCCAATCCGATCGGCAAGCTTTGTAGCAATCGCCCGTGCTGCCTCCTCGCGCACTGCGATAAATGCCGGGCGCACAAAGGGGCGTGCAGCCATCTTGCTTGTTCCCATCTCATGCATGCGCCAGTACCAGGCATCTCGGCTAAAGTCTTTACTACCGTCACGCTTTTTTCTTGCCCCGGAC
>OMIE01000024.1 GCA_900299025.1 Burkholderiaceae bacterium | reverse complement strand
GCACTGATGAATAGTGAGAGCATCGTTGCAAGCCCCTTCAGTACACTGCTTAGCTTTGCGATCGGATTTCTATTTGACCTAACAGTCTTAAGCCTCGGCGCTTCAGGGTTTATCGCCGCTTTTTGCCTTCTTCCGCCAGGACGTCTGCGGTTGATGCGCTGGGCTATACGGCTTGTTTCGATGCCCGTCGCTTTATGCCTATCCTTTACCGCCATCTCCGAAATTTTATTTTGGAATGAGTTTTCAACAAGGTTTAATTTTATAGCGGTTGATTACCTAGTTTTTAGAACTGAAGTTATCGGTAATATCCGCGAATCTTATAACCTTTCCACTATCTTTGGTGTACTTGCGCTTCTCGCAGCGCTCCTCTGGTTTTTTTTCCTTTTTCAATCAAAGAGAATTCAAACGGGCCAACAAGACCTCAGGCATAGACTGACAGCAGCAACGCTTTGGCCACTGATTGCAACCGGTCTTTTGCTTGCCAGTAATGCCTCATGGAAGCAATTCAGCAGCGACTCTCGAATCAATGAACTTGCCGGTAACGGTTATTACGATTTTGTTCATGCATTTTTTCATAATGAAATCGACTATGAACAGTTCTATGCGACCCGTGAGATAGCCGATCCAAAAGCCTTTCAACATGAGGTGCAAGCTGAAAAACCGCCTAGAAAGCGCCATGTTTTGCTTGTGTCAGTCGAGAGCCTCAGTGCTGCATTTCTAGGTAGCTACGGTGCCACGTCCAACCTCACGCCTTATCTAGATGCCTTTAGCGAGGAGAGCTTAAGGTTTACCCAATTCTACGCCACGGGCACGCGTACGGTCCGAGGACTTGAAGCGATTAGCATGGGTATCGTGCCAACACCAGGTCATGCCATCGTGCGAAGGCCTGCAGCTCAAGGTCTACAAACATTGGGTCAGATTCTTTCGGACCACGGATGGCAGAGCGTCTACCTTTATGGCGGTTATAGCTATTTCGACAGCATGAAGGACTTTTTTGGACGTAATGGCTACGAGGTTGTCGATCGGCAGGTATTGAGACCTGAGCAGATATCCCATGAAACGATTTGGGGCGTTGCTGATGAGGATTTATTTGCACAAAGTCTTCGCGAGATGGAACGCAGAGCAAACAAGGGTCAACCTGTATTCATGCACATCATGACCACTTCGAATCATCGCCCCTTCACCTATCCCGAAGGACGTATCGATATCCCATCAAAGACAGGACGCGAGGGCGCGGTGAAATATAGCGACTACGCCATTGGCAAATGGTTAGAGGCTGTAAAAAAACAGCCCTGGTATACGGACAGTATCATTGTCATCCTTGCTGACCACACCCATCTCGGACGAGGTAAGGCAGAGCTACCACCAAGCAATTACCACATTCCGCTCTTTATCCACGCTCCGGGCTTGATTACACCGGGCACCTTTGACGCAATTAGCTCACAGATTGATATTGCTCCAACCCTGCTTGGACTACTTCGCCTTCCCTACAGCTCCCGCTTCTTCGGTCAAGATGCATTCAAAGATGGCACTCGTAACCAACGTGCGTACTTTCCAAATCAACAGACCGTTGGACTTTATAAGGACGGTAAGGTGGTTGAGCTTTACCCGAACCGGAACATAAGGGTTGTTGATGCGAAAACCAATGCCGTACTCGACCCGACCGACCACGCACAAGAAGTGCTTATCGAGGAAGCCATCCGTAGCTACCAGCATGCCAGCTTTGCTTTTAAGAACGGTCTATTGAAGCGTCCATTGCCCGAAGCTTCCAAACCATAAATATGGCGACGGTTCATTGCCAGCGAAGTCCTAGATCAAGCTCTAAGCCGGTTTTTAACAAAAGAAGTTCTAAACTTTGACTTAGGGCCTGAATATATTGCAAATCAGCCACGCGGCGCGCTTGGAGCACCTCCGTCAATGAGCGCTCGCCCAATGCGAAGCCCCGCAAACTGCGCACTGCTGCCTCATCATGCAAGGCATATGCCTCCCAGCGCGGCTTAAGTGCAAGAAGCCCTTGCTGCCAACTGCTCAGTCGTGCGCGAAGATCCGAGCGCATCTCAAGGATGAGTTCTTCATTCAAGCTGAAGGACTCTTCAAGCTGATGAACGGCAAGCTTTGCAGCCACTGCCCTTTGCTGACCAGCAATTGGGATTGATACTTGGACGCCAATCACATGCTCAGCACCCGATCGCTCCTGAGAAACAAAAGCGCCGAGGCTAGGGTCGGGACGTTGATCTAAGTCGATGCGCTTAGCCTGCAAACCAAGTTCCAAGCCTTGTAGTTTTGCAAGTAACACGAGCGGGTTTTGTTCTATATATTGATGCTCCGCGCGATCGATATCGGTTGGCAGCTTTTGAACCGCGTTGAGTAGGCCAAACCACTGCGCTGGCGTTGTGGGTAGTGATCGATCAAAACCTAGCACGGGATAGCGCTTCTTGAGTTGTTCTATTTTTGCAAGCTTTCTTGAGCGAGCTTCGATCAGATCAGCAAAGGCTTGCAATTGCTCAGCCTTCGCGGTCTGCTCGTCGACTTGCGCAAGTTCGCCCAGACGTCGCCGCGCTTGTGCCTGGATCCACAAGGCCTCACTGCTTGCTGCGGTTCGCCTTGCGGCCTCTTCGGCGAGTAGCTCGCGCAAGAAGCCACGCCAATGTTCAAGAAATTGCTGTCGAAGGCTCAGCTCGCTTAATGCCCGCTCAGCATTTGCTCTTGATTCAATAGCGTCTGCCCATGCTTGGTCAACGGCAAGCTTATCCCAAAGTCGTAAGCTACGCTCCAGACCTAAGCTGCGATCGATCGATACGCTCTCCACTGACATGCGCGGCCGCCGATGCTGCTGGCCGAGTGCAAGATGTGTTTCATAGGGTCCAAGCCGTCTCAACAAGGCCTCCTGGCCCTGCCCCGCAAGACGAGCCTTTATCGCAGCAAGTTTTGGCTGTTGCGCAAGCGCTGCTCGAACCTCTGCCTCACTCGGCATTAATTCAATCGACGATGTCCCTTGAAGCTTGTCCATGCCCAATCGCGGCTCAGTGTGAGCGTGCGAACTTGTTACAAGCACCGTCACAAGCCATACAAGGCTAAACACCTGGCCTGCTCGCTTATGCATGCTTTCCTTGATCATGGTGCCCTTGATCAATGTCCCACCCCCGTTAGATGCTTGCGCCCTGCAGTCCAAACAAAAATTCGCGGAAGCAGATAAAGCGTTAGAAGGGTCGAGCTCAGTAATCCGCCCGTAACAACAATAGCAAGCGGGCGCTGAATCTCCGAGCCCGGCCCAGTCGCAAACAATAAGGGGATCATCCCAAGAGCAGCGATTAGTGCAGTCATCAACACCGGACGAAGGCGTCGCTCTGCACCTTTTCTAATCACGGTTGCGATTGCCTCTCCCGTCGCAATCCGCTCGTTGAAGTGACTCACCATGACCACGCCGTTCAATACGGCGATACCCAAGAGCGCAATGAAACCAACCGATGCAGGTACTGACAAATACTCGCCAGACAATGCTAGGGCGAAGACCCCTCCAACCAGGGCAAACGGCACGTTTAATAAAACGAGCAAGGCCTGGCTCATAGAACCAAAGGTCAACATTAAAATGATAAAAATCATGACTATTGAGGCAGGAATGACTAGGCCAAGTCTCGCAGCAGCGCGCTGTTGATTTTCAAACTGACCACCCCAAGTCACGCGCAGCGAGGTAGGTAAAGCCAGCGCTTGGACAGCCAATTGGGCCTCTTGCACAAACCCAGTCAAGTCTCGTCCTTCCACCGACACCTGCACATTCGCAAAACGCTGACCCTGCTCATGGTCGACCCGAATCGGACCGTCAACCATTTCCAGGCGAGCCAAGGTCTCAACGCTATACGCACTTGCATGCTCACCAGTAATCTTTAAGCGCGCCAAAGCGTCAAGATTCTCCCGAAGGCGCTCGTCGCCCCGAATAATGATGGGGGTTCGAATCGAACCTTCAAGCATGACGCCAACGGCCTCACCTTCAAGCGCCATGCGCAGCTGTCTTTGAAAACTGTCTATCGATATACCAAGTTCTCCAAGTCGATACCTGTCGGGCAACACACGAAGGTATCGGAAACCTTCAACTTTTGGAGCGATCACTTCTGCTGCGCCTGGCAACGCGTGAATGGACTTGGCAATCAGCTGGGCCGCGTCATTGAGCGCCTGCAAATCGTCACCAAACACCTTGACCGCAACATCGCCACGGGCCCCGGTGAGCATTTCTGACACCCTCATTTCAATGGGCTGGGTGAAGCCATAGTCAATGCCGGGAAACTGCTCCATGACCTCGCGCAAAGCATCGACGACGGCTGCCTTGGGACCTCGCCATTGATCACTTGGTTTCATAATCAAAAAGAGATCGGTCTCATTTAATCCCATCGGGTCAAGCCCGATCTCATCGGAGCCAACCCTGGCAACGATCGATTGAACCTCAGGCACCTTAGCAAGAATCTGCTGTTGGATCATACTGTCGGTTGCGATCGAGCTTTCCAGCGAACTTGAAGCAAGTTTTTGCACCTGAATCAAAATGTCACCTTCGTCCATTGTCGGCATAAAGGTCTTTCCTATTGAAAAATAGACCGCTATAGCAGCTAACAATATCGCCGTCACAACACTGTACAAAAGCTTAGGTAGCGCCCAAAGCCGATCGCGCGAGACCACATAGGCTCTAAAGATCACTCGCATCAACCAGGGATCACGATGTACCCCATGGGTCTGGGGCTTTATTAAGAACGAAGCTAATGAAGGTACAACCAAAAAAGCGATAACAAGCGAGCAAGCTAATGCCATCACAATCGTGATCGCCACGGGTGCAAATAACCTACCTTCGAGCCCTTCTAGTGTGAGAAGTGGAATAAATACAATGGCGATGATCAAAACGCCCGATACCACTGGCTTGACCACTTCCTCGATCGCCTTCGTAAGGACCTGGAGCCGCTCTAAGAACCCTTGTGGAGTTTGCTGCGCAAAGGAAGCCTCAATGTTTTCAACCACAACCACTGAAGCATCGACAAGCATACCTAGTGCAATCGCCAGACCACCAAGGCTCATAAGATTCGCGGTTTGTCCGCTGTAGCGCATCAGCAAGCATGTCGCCAAAAGTGAAAGCGGCAGGGAAACTGCCACAACTACAGCTGCTCGCAATCCACCCAAAAACAAATAGAGCACCAGACAAACAAGCAGGGCGGCCTCAGCAAGCGCCTTAATCACCGTGTTCGACGCTCTCGTCACCAGATCGCCTCGATCGTAAAAAACACGCAAACTCATGCCGTCTGGCAGACGCCTTTCAATGTCGACAAGCTTCAGTTTCACAGCCGTTACCACTTCGCGAGCGTTTGCACCTCGCATGCCTAATACCAAACCTTGTACGGTCTCACCTCTGCCATCCGCACTCACTGCACCGTAGCGCGTAAGGCTGCCCATTCTCACACTTGCTACATCATCGACCAGCAAGCGTTGCTTCGAGCCCTGCGCCAGACCCTCAGCGGCTTGCAATCGAATGCGGCGCAAGGCATCAAGATCGTTGACTGATCCTTCGATTCTTACAACGAGAGCCTCTTCACCAGCAATGACTCGGCCTGCACCATCGTTAGCGTTATTCTGTGCAAGCGCTTCGCGAAGGTCTTGCATCGTTATGCCAAAGAGCGCCATCCGCGCTGCGTCAGGAACGACTTCGACAGCGGCAACACGCCCACCCAGGGCGTTGACATCGGCAACACCTGATATCGTTCTGAGTTCTGGACGGATCACCCAATCAAGCACCCTGCGGCGAGCCTCCAGGCTGTGTGAGTCACCCTCTACTGTAAACATGAACATCTCACTCAACGGCGTTGTGATGGGTGCTAGTCCACCCTGAACCGTCGCCGGTAGCATATCCATCACCCCGCTCAATCGCTCGCTAACTTGTTGACGAGCCCAGTAGATATCAACGCCTGACTCAAAATCGATCGTGATGTCTGCAATACCGTACTTAGACATCGAACGAACCATGATCTTGCGAGGAATGCTCAGTAGCTCAAGCTCAATCGGTTTGACCACCCGAAGTTCAACTTCCTCTGGCGTCATCCCAGGAATTTTTAAGATAATTTTTGCCTGGGTAGGAGAAATATCAGGAAATGCGTCGACAGGGAGCTTGAGCCATGCCAGCCAGCCGCTTGCCGCCAGCACCATCGCAAGCAGCAAGACCAATCCGCGATAACGCAATACCGCAGGTAATAAGGAATTCATCACTACTCGCCCTTTTGCAACAAGGCGCGCAGTGCCGCAACCCCGGCAACCGCAACCCGATCTTGATCACCAAACTTGCCTCGAACATGAATTTGACCATCGAGCCTTGCAAGCACCTCGACGGCTTGAGCCTTATAGCCGCCTGGTGTTTCAATAAATAGGATGCTCTTATCCTTGTATTGACTAAGCGCAGTTGCCGGGACCACCTGAACCTGATCGTCTGCCGTGCTCACACGACTTTGAATCTCAACCATGACCAAGTCGCCGAGTGCCAGCCCGATGCTGTTGTCAAGCCTGCCACGCAGACGTGCCTGCTGGCCGACGTGAAGCGCCCGGCTAATGCCCGCTATCGTTCCGCTCGCTCGACCCGATTGAACCTTGAAACGGTCTCCCACCCTTACCTGACTCGCCTTATCCAACGAGACGTCTAGCAGGAGCTGTAACTGTGCGGTATCTGCGATACGAAAGAGAACAGAGCCTGCTTCAACACGTTGCCCAGGCAGTAAACTGGCTTCGATGAGCTGACCGCGCATCGGCGCAAGAACTCGCCCTTGCGCCAAGCTTTCACGCTCGGGAATGGCCGTTTCGAACCCTGTTGATGCCAGCTCGGCCAACTTGGCTCGCTCAGAGGCCTCAATCACGGCAAGACGCGTCTCGCTCAGTTGCAATCGTGCGGGTGGGACTAAACCTTCTGCTAAGAGGGCACGATCGCGATCAACGACCGACTTCGCTTGCATTTTCTCGATGGCAAGTTCTTCAAGTTGTCGTCGCAACTCGCCCAGCGCCGGGCTTGCAAGCAAAGCAAGCGCTTGACCCTTATCGACCCTATCACCGAGATCAGCAAGCTTTTGAACGATGGTGGCAGGCAGAGGCGATGTGACCACCCACTCATAGCCCGGTGCGCTAACGACCAGGCCACTTGCGACGATACTTCGCGAAGAAAGAGGCGTTGGCCTGGCGCTTGTGACGCCCAAGCTAGCGCGCTGATTTGCCTCAACCTGGATTTCCCTTGGCCGCCAGAACTCTTGAGCATAAACCTGGCTAAGAACTGAGCCTAGTAGGATCGAGCCAGCGATTAGGCCTCTGGTAAAGCTGTATTGCAGGGGCATCCATAACGAGGAATGTCCAGAGCGGGACAGCCAAAATAAACAATGCATCGTTTTTATCCCCACTAAAATGCGCTCATACCGCACCAAAGTTTGATACGAAAATGATTCAACGCTAACGACTCGCATCAGACGACACAAGTGACACGCCCAATGACAAGCAGCGGCTAAACCTCAGTAGGTTATTTAGCGATGGGGGGTGCTTGGGCTGGTGGGGTCAGCCCATGCAAAGTTAAGACAGGGAGACAAACAAAGTTAAATCGTCTGCGCGAAAAGCAACAAACAGCTATTAATGCCCACGCGATGAGTAACCAACTCAGATTCATGAGCGCATCGACTGGCAAGGCCGTCGACTCGCTCAACGAAGTGAAGGTCAAACGCTCGCGCAAAGTGCTGTGACCCACACCGAGTACCGCTGACTCAGGCCAGTCAAGCTTTTGCTCTGATATAGCTGTTAACTCGTTGGGGCAACCGAGCAAGTCGCCGGGCTGGGGGGCTACGATCGTGCCAACACTTGCAATATCTTCGGGCACGCTAACAACAGCGAGTCCGGGCAAATGAAATCCACCAATCCGAAACGAACCCATATGGGCGTGAAGAAAGGGACCGAGTAGCAACAACCATATGCACAACGCAGCCAAGATCACATGGCAAGCGCTTTGCAAGCGTGCAAGCATGGTTAGCAGGACCACAAAAAAAAGGTCTCAACGCCTAGCCTTGCTGACTGGCCCAAGTTCAAACGATCAAATCCTTAAAAATTATATTTTGCGGAAAAAATAAGCCCCGACTTACCTGCAAACTTGCCATCAGCTCGATACATCGACTCGTCTCTTGCATCGACGGCTATGTAGTTTGCACCAAAGACAAAACCAGCAACCTCTTTGTTGATCGACAGCGCGTAATCAGTATAGTTTGCCAAACCATGACGAGCGACAGTTTGTCGACCAATATGTGGCGTCAAACTCCAGCCCGCACCCAAATCGAAATTAGCTGACAAATCAAGATAGCCACTCCCTTTCGAATCGGCCCAGCCAAACAAGCTCGTGACGGCCCGAGAATACTTGAGCGTGGCATGACCGAGGCTCAGCGCAGCATAGAGCTCTGTGGTGTTGGCGTTATCATTTTGACCCATCAGTGCATAGTTATTGCCAGGATATTGGTACCGTAATGCGCCGACATCCGCAGTCATGTGCCGACCCAGGGGCGTTTTATAGCCTCCATAGAAATCAATCTCGGAAGAGCCCTTACCTCCCTGCCCAGCGTCTTTGAGCCACTTTATATTTGTCGCCCAGGCACCCAGATAAAACCCGTCTGGAAGGCTCAGATCCGCTCCCACTTGAAGTGCCGGATCGAAGCGAGTTTGCGTAATCCCACGATAGCGATAATCACTTACGACCGATGCGTTGGCCGTCAGCGCCAGACTCTGCTGAGCCTGAACCGTTGGACAAACCGCACCGAGACTGGCAAAAAGCGCAATGGCGCGTACAAAAAAAGCCTGATGTTTCATGGTGGACTCCGCTTAAAGACATGGGATCGGGTTATCATACAATAAGTGTTTATACGTACGTATATTTACGAGACCCTCCCGAATCCACTTACACCAGAAATGCCATGAACATTCTTATTTTAGGAGCAGGTCGGGTGGGCGAGAGCGTTGCCGAGAGTCTTGTTTCTGAAAAAAACAACATTACGATTGTTGATAGTGATCCCAGTCGATTGATGGACTTACAGGCCCGGCTTGATCTCAAGGTGATCGTCGGAAACGGCATCCAACCCTCTGTACTCGCCCAAGCGGGTGCAGCTGATAGCGATATGCTCATTGCTTGTGCTGCAAGCGATGAGACCAATCTGGTGGCATGCAAAGTGGCTCACGAACGATTTAATTTGCCAACCACCATCGCAAGAGTAAGAAGCCCGGAATTTGTCGAAAACGACCCACTCACAAGCAGGAGCACGGGCTTTGCGGTCGACCATGTCGTCTGCCCCGAGCAAATCGTAACTTCCTATATTGAAAAGCTTATTGCTTATCCCGAGGCCTTACAGGTTTTAGAATTTGCTGGTGGGCTACTCAATCTTATTGCGGTTCGCGCGGTCACCGGTAGTCCACTGGTCAAGCATCGACTCGGCGAAATACCGGGCCTTGTCCCATCTTGCGAGTTTCGTGTCGTTGCAATTTTCCGTAACGAGAAGGCACTGTCAACACTCGATGGCAACAGCACCATTGAACATGGTGATGAAGTTTTCGTCCTTGCTGCTGCCAAAGACATCCACGAAGTGCTCATCGCGATGCACAATCCCTCCGACCCTGTGCGCAAGCTTGTCATTGCGGGCGGAGGCAATGTCGGGCTCAGACTTGCACGTTCTATTGCGTCGGACCACCGCCTCAAGATCATCGAGCCAAGAAAATCACGTTGCGACTATTTGGCATCACAACTCCCAACGCGTGCCTTGATATTGCATGGCGACGCAAGTGATGCCCGATTGCTTGAAGAAGAGCGGATCGGTGAAACCGATATGTTTTTAGCCTTAACCAACGACGACGAGACCAATATCATGTCCGCCCTGTTGGCAAAGCAAATGGGTGCTGCAAAGGTTTTAGCGATTGTGAACCGCAAAGCCTATGCTGACTTAGTTCAGGGCACGCAAATTGACGTTGCGCTTTCCCCAGCGCATGCGGCCATTGGATCTTTTCTCACCTATATTCGGCGCGGAAACGTGGTTGCTGTCCATAGCCTTCGCCGAGGCACTGCCGAAGCGCTGGAGGGAGTTATCTTAGGAGACCGAAAAAGCAGTCCAATGGCGCATCGAAGGGTCGACCAAATCAAGCTGCCTCGCGGCGCATCGATCGGGGCGATTGTTCGGGAGGCAAGGCTAGAAGAAGCTGAGGACCAAGCAGGCGCACGCAAGCAAATCTTGATGGCACATCACGACACAGTGATTGAGCCTGGCGACCATGTTGTTATTTTTGTATCGCACAAGAAAGACATCCATTGGGTTGAGAAACTCTTTCAGGTTGAAGCGGGCTACCTATGAGGCAAATCCTTATGCTGTCTTGGCCTAGATCAGCCTTGCTCACTGTGCTAGGTGGCGTGTTGTTACTCTTTTCAATGACGCTTGCGATTCCCCTCGCCTTCGCTTTCGTATTCGATGAGGCCACCAGCAAACTATTCTTACAAAGTATGGCGGCCTGTGCGAGCTGTGGCTCGCTTCTTATTTTGCTCTTTCGCGGCAGTCAACGAGAAATGCTTCCTCGCGATGGTTTTATGCTTGTGGTTTTAGTTTGGGGCGTACTGCCTGCCTTTGGTGGCTTACCTTTGATGCTATACATCGAAGGCTTAAGTTTCACCGATGCGTACTTCGAATCAGTTTCGGCATTGACGACGACGGGATCAACGGTGATCGAGGGGCTTGATCAACTTCCCATATCGATCAACGTCTGGCGACATTTCATGGTGCTACTTGGGGGGATGGGGATACTTGTGTTGACCGTTGCAATCCTACCAATTCTTGGCGTAGGCGGCAGCCAGATTTACAAAGCAGAGACTCCAGGGCCCATGAAGGAGGACAAACTTACCCCCCGGATTTCAGAAACAGCGCGTGGACTTTGGCTCGTTTACTTTGGTGTTTCACTTGCCTGCTGGGCTGCTTACTTCCTTGCTGGGATGACATGGTGGGACGCATTTATGCATATGTGTTCGACCATGGGTCTTGGCGGATTCAGTGCCTACGACGCAAGCTTTGCGCACTTTGATTCGGCCGCTATTGAGACCGTTGCGATTATTTTTATGACAATTGCCGGCGTCAATTTCGGACTTTATTTTATAGCGTTTCGCAGCCGAAGCCTCACAGTGATTTGGAAAGATTTGGAAGCAAGGAGCTATCTTTTCCTCATGATAGCTTCGGTTCTTGCCATTAGCTTGTTCCTATATGTCCACGGCGTTTATGACGACCCGCTGACAGCCCTACGTTTCGCAGCATTCAACGTTGTTTCAATTGCAACAACAACCGGATTTGCATCCACTGATTATGCTCAGTGGCCACTCTTTGCACCGGTTTTCATGCTCCTGCTCTGCGGCATTGCAACCTGTGCTGGCAGCACGGGCGGCGGTATCAAAATGGTTCGGTTGATCCTGATATTAAAACACTCTAGAAATGAGCTCATTCGTATTGTTCATCCCCGCGCTGTGGTCCCGGTCAAGCTAGGACGTTCGGTGATCGAACCAACGATTCTGCAATCGATCCTCGGCTTTCTTGTTGTTTACCTGCTTGCCATTTGTATTGGAACTTTGATTCTTTTGTTCACTGGACTCGACGCTGTAAGTTCATTTACGGCAGTCATTGCGTCGATAAACAATACCGGACCGGGACTAGGTGAGGTCGGGCCAGCAGCCAACTACAAAGGCTTAAGCGATCTGCAAACTTGGGTTTGTATCGTACTCATGCTCTTAGGCCGTCTTGAATTGATGTCCGTACTCGTGCTCTTCGTACCTCATTTTTGGCGCCACTAAGTCTGACGCCAGATCTTTTTCTCAAGCGCTGTTGAGCGCTCAGAAGCCTCAAGAAGCTTTTGCATGTCATCCGCTTTAACCATCAAGGCAATTTGTTTCACCTGACCGGCTAGTTCGCGGAAGCGCTCAAGTGCAAGTTGCGGATCATTGACGAGACGTTGAACAGGAATACCTTGTTGGTCCTCGAGCAACGCCTTTTGTTGATTAACCTTCTCAATCAACCGATTGACCTCTTCTTGGCTTAAGTGCAGGCGCTTTGCCTCACGATCAAGAACATCTTGTTCCTCTGCGCTTAAATGGCCATCGGATAACATGACAAACAGCTCATTCATGAGGGTTTCCCGCTCAATGCGAAGTTGGTCACTGAATGCTGATGACAAAATAGCCGCTGGAATTGCGAAAATGCCTATGCCAAGCAGCGCAAGAATAATGGTCATCATTCGGCCAACAGGGGTAACTGGATAAAGATCCCCGTAGCCCACCGATGCCAAGGTAATGACCGCCCAGTAAATCGAGGCTGGAATGTTCTCGAATTTATCTGGCTGCGCTTCGTACTCAAACAAATATCCAAGACTTGCGGTCAGGATCACGAGCAACATCATGATAAAAACCGATGCGCTCATGACCGGCCACTCTCTTTTGATTACGGTGTAAAGCGTCTTGGTACTGCCGGTATATTTGGTGAGCTTGAGCAACCGTAAGAGCCGAAACACTCTTAAGAATCGCAAATCAAAGAGATGATGCAGAAAGGCCTCTAAGAAGAACGGTAAGACCGCAAGTATGTCAATAATGGCATTTCCAGATCTTGCATACTTGAATCGCCCGAAAAATCCGTGTTTGTGCCCCGGTGACTCCACCACGGTATAGATGCGTAGCAAATACTCAAGCGTAAAGACTGCTACTGCTATTGTATCTAGAATAATAAATTCAAGATTCAAGACGTAGTTAATGCTACCTACAGACTCCAGTATCACCGCCACCACCGACACCACCACCCATACCATGATGAAAGTGTCAAAGTAATCATGCAGACGTCCCCCAAACTCTCCAGGCCATACCAGGGCGTGGAGCTTTTGCCGGAAAGTACGACCCGCGTTGAGTTGCTGAAACTCACGATAGGCGGGAATCAAGACCCGGAACAGTTTAAAAATTCGAAGCAAACGCAACGCCCTCAGCATGCGTAAGTCAAGTTGTATAAAGGCTGCAAGGTAGAAAGGAAGAATCGCAATCAGGTCAATAAGCGCAAACGGACTACGCGCATATGCAAACCGAGGAAGACTTGAGTCCTTAAACTCGCGGTCCTCGGGTGCCAAATACAGTCGCATGAGATACTCGAGCGTAAAGATGCCGACAGAAACAAGGTCGAACACATGGAACCATTGTGCGTAGGGCTGGTAAACCGCAGGCACATGCTCGAAGACCAGCGCAAAAAGATTGGCGATGATCAGTAGAGCAATCCAGCGTTCGATGAACTGGTAATAGTTGCCTTCGATCTCACTATTGAAGAGCCAGTTAAAAAGCCAACGCCTCAGGCTTCCGGCCTCAGCAAGCCTTAATTGTGGATCAATGGCGACATCGTCATCAAACTCATGGGGGGTTGGACTCAAGGTGCTTGCTCCAAAAAACGATGAGCGGCTCCGCCCTAAGGCAAGCGCCGACTTTTCCACGTGGGCTTACTCGGTTAATTCCGTACGTTATTTTACGTATTTCTTATAAACCGAATGCCACCAACTTGGCAAGCACCCTTTGGTCAACGCGACTCGGCTGAATCCTCTTCTAAACTGGATTTGGCAGACTTTGCCGCAACCGCTTCGGCCTCACGTTGCGCTTTTAACAAGGCCTTATCCCGTTTAAGCGATAGATACTGCCAGAGCAGGAAGCACAAAAAAAGTATGAAAAATAAAAGCTCTGCGAAGAAAAAGTACGGCCATTCCATAGCAAACGAGCTTACTTCAACCGGCTAAGCTAGGCTAGTCACTAAGATGATGACAAGCACCAAGCAAGCAGTTAGTCTCAACGCTCGTACGTTAACAACCCAGGGGAGTCGATGATGGCAAAATATATGGTTCTAGGAAACTATAACGCTCAAGGGGCGGCAGGCGTGATTGCGCAAGGCGGTACGGCACGTGTTAACGCCATTAAGGCGCTATGTAAGCAAATCGGTGGAAAGCTCGAAAGTTGCTACTTTTCATTCGGTGAATACGATATCGTTGCAGTGATTGAAGCGCCTGACAATGTAGCAATGACCGCGGCGTCATTGGCGGTCGGGGCAAGCGGACTGGTATCGATGAAAACCGTTGTCTTGCTCAGTCCGAAGGAAATGGACGAAGCGGCGGCAAAAGTACCAGGATACAAAGCGCCAGGCGCCTAAACCCCTTGTGCTACACGCCTTTGCAAGACCCGTCGGCCCTGCAAAGGCCTGAGCAAGGTCTTTATAAAGTTTTCGCATCAGGCCCTTCGGGCTTTGTCGAAAACTCGAGGATACGTTGGGCGAACTGACGGAGCACCCGATA
The DNA here is from genome assembly GCA_900299025.1 of Burkholderiaceae bacterium. GTDB lineage: Bacteria > Pseudomonadota > Gammaproteobacteria > Burkholderiales > Burkholderiaceae_E > UBA3064. Next base: position 3,366 of record OMIE01000024.1, on the reverse strand, counting down.
ATCGCCCGACATCAACGAGTCGTAAGCCTGGTCGCTCAGGCTTGTCAGTAAACCACTTTGTTTAGCAAGTGCCAATAGTTCATCATCGCTCATCCATTGCTCCTGCTTCAGGGACAAGCCCTAGAAAGCTCGGAGTCTGCGCTATATCTCGGATCACTCAGCCAGAAACCTGACTAGATCAATAAGTAGCCCGATACTTGCGCCAATCAGTGGTGTGAAAAATCAGCCAATCAACCGCAACAAGCGATGAGTACAAGGCTTAAAGGCATCAATAGGTTTCCAGATGCAAGCGCCCTTCCCTTTTCATCGTCGCACCGAGGCTTTCCCAATCCATGCCGGCCTGAACTGCCACATCGCGCAAGGTCATGACAACACCCTCTTCCATTGCCTTAAGCCCGCAAACAAAAAAGAAGGCGTTGGGATCACGGAGCAATAAGGCAAGATCTGCCGATCGATCACGCATGGCATCTTGAACATAGCGTTTTGCCTGCCCCGGCGTACGACTGAAAGCCAGTTCAACATCAATAAAATCCCTTGGCAAACTTTGCAGCGGGCCAAAATATGGAAGCTCTTGCTGGGTTCTTGCTCCAAAAAATAACATTAGCTTGCCGCCTTCGAATTTGCCCGACTGGCGCATCCGCCGACGCCACTCAGTCATCGCACGCATGGGCGCACTGCCTGTACCCGTACAAATCATCACGATGCTACTGCGTGGGTGATTTGGCATCAAAAAGCTCGACCCAAAGGGACCGGTGACCTGGACCTTATCGCCAATCTTTAGATCACACATAAAGTTGCTGGCAACACCTCGGACAGGCTGCCCCTGGTGATTCTCTAGCACCCGCTTAATCGTCAGTGAAAGATTGTTATAGCCAGGGCGCTCGCCATTGCGTGGCGAAGCGACAGAATACTGACGTGGATGATGCGCCCTACCGTGCTGATCGCAGCCCGGCGGAATAATGCCAATGCTTTGACCCTCGAGCACCGGAAATGGCAACGATCCGAAATCGAGAACGATATGATGCGTATCGTAATCTTTGCCGACCTCGGTCACCCGCGCGTTGCCCGTAACCGTTGCAACAACAAAGGCTTGCTCAGCCTTTGGGCCATAAAGATTCGTGAAGGGGTGTGCCGCCGACCACGGCGGCAAGACGGACCCGTACTTGGCACTTTGGAACCCAGCAAGCTGCGCCGGGTCAAGACTCGTCGCATGGGCGCTTAGCGATGCTTGCTCATCGATCGTCGACGGGCTGACACCGGCAGCCTCAAGCGCTGCCGTCGAAAGCTCTTCGGGCAATTCGTCCCAGCTAAGTTGTTCGGTCAGGCTGTAGGCCTTAGCCCGCGGCATATTGCGCCAATTATCGATCGAACCCGTGGGACAAGGAGGTACACAAGCCATGCAGTGATTGCACTTTTCAGCATCCACGACATAGTTTCGATCGTCGTGGGTAATGGCACCCACGGGGCATGTTGCCTCGCAGGTATTACAGCGAATACAAATGACCGGGTCGATCACATGTTGCTTAAAAAGGCTGCTTTCTGCCATTTCCATGGTGAGTCATCGCTTCATGCAAAGATTGTTCTATGGCTTACTAAACCTGATCTTGTCCCATATCAAGAGCAAAGGGCCCGATCAGTTAAAGCGAACGTAGTCAAAGTTGACAGGCTGACGGTTGATGCCCATGACTGGTGGTGCAATCCAGTTGGCGAATTTACCTGGCTCAACACAACGTCCCATTAAGCTCGCCACAAAGGCGCGGTCCGAGGCCGAGGGCAACCATTGGTCAGCATGCGCAGCCCACTCCGCAGCGCTGATGACTCTGCCATCAGGTGACACCTTAACGCCCGCCAATGCACCGATGTTGCGGTGAAATGCCTTGTGCGGAGCTCTTAGCTGAAAGGGGATACCTGCTTTCTCGATAATCTTGTTCCAGCGACCAACGCCAGCAATCGAGTCCTTGATATAGTCATCGCGCAATACTTCATTAAGCGCATTGAGCATGGGCACCTCTTTTTCAACAAGCTGCCCATTTCTAACTTCAAGAACCTTATAACTATCGCTCTTCAAGCGATGATCATCGGTGCGCTTGCCTTCCTCGTAGCGACCCTTTAAGCCGGTACTGTAAAAGGTCGCAGCATTGGAGGACTCGTCTGCTCCAAACAAGTCGATTGTGACTGAGAAATGGAAATTTAAATAACGCTGTAGCGTTGGGAGATCGATCACACCAGCGGCGCGAATCTTCGCGACATCGTCTGTCTTCAACTCGTTCATGACCTGGCAGGTACGGCTAATCACACGGCCAACACCTGACTCGCCCACAAACATGTGATGAGCCTCTTCAGTCAACATGAATTTGGTCGTACGCGCTAAAGGATCAAAAGCGCTTTCTGCCAGTGCACACAACTGAAACTTACCGTCCCGATCGGTGAAGTAGGTAAACATGAAAAACGATAGCCAATCAGGCGTTTGCTCATTGAATGCCTGAAGGATCCGAGGATTGTCAGTCTGACCCGACCGACGCTCAAGCAGCGCTTCGCCTTCTTCACGACCATCACGTCCAAAGTACTTATGGAGTAAGTACACCATCGCCCACAAATGACGCCCTTCTTCGACATTCACTTGAAAAAGATTGCGCAAATCGTACTGGCTTGGTGCGGTTAGTCCTAGGTGACGCTGCTGCTCGACCGACGCTGGTTCGGTATCACCCTGGGTTACGATGATCCTGCGCAAGTTTGCGCGATATTCTCCCGGGACCTCCTGCCAGGCATCATCGCCAAGGTGATCGCCAAAATGAATCTTTCGGTCCTGCTCAGCTGGATTAAGGAAAATCCCCCAGCGATAATCAGGCATTTTGACATGGCCAAATTGTGCCCAACCCTGCGGATCAACGCTCACTGCGGTACGAAGATACACGTCAAAGTTTTGTGATCCATCAGGACCCATATCGTTCCACCAATTGAGATAATTGGGTTGCCATTGCTCAAGGGCACGCTGCAAGGTACGGTCCTCGCTCAGATTCACGTTGTTGGGAATCTTTTCGCTATAGTTAATACTCATTATAAGGCTCCACAAAGTATATTGAATGTAATTAAACTCGATGCCAGTCAAAGGCCGCTTTATCGCCTTTGCCATAAACTTTTAATGCGCCCTTTTCACCCACTGCGTTGGGTCGCTGAAAGATCCAGTTTTGCCAGGCTGTGAGGCGTCCGAATACCCGGGTTACCATATTCTCTTTACCATTAAAGCGCAGATTTGCTTCCATACCAGTGAGGGCATCGGGACTCATCGCAACCCGCTCTTCAATGGCGATTCTTACCTCATCCTGCCAATCGATATCGTCAGGATTGCTGGTGTTAAGCCCGAGT
>OMIE01000023.1 GCA_900299025.1 Burkholderiaceae bacterium | reverse complement strand
AGGCATTGGCCGAGCCTCGCCCTCAAATTGCGAATCAACGCCTGCCATGATGCGCAGAAGACTCGACTTACCCGAGCCGTTTAGGCCGAGCACACCAATTTTTGCACCTGGAAAAAATGATAACGAAATATCTTTGAGAATAACTCGCTTGGGTGGTACCACTTTCCCCACGCGATTCATGGTGTAAACATATTGGGCCATTGCGCACTCTCAGCGTTAGAATCAGAAGTTGCACATGGTATCGCGTTGCAGAGACTCTATGTTTACGTGGCGAAGTCTGTGTACCACTCGCCCTGTGCATGTGCGGCACGCGAGTTCTGCGCCATCTCGTGCTAGCCTTTAGTTTTGTCACCATCCCGTCTCATTTGTTTTTGCGAGACGCATTTTCAGGAGAAAAAGACGATGAAATTGACTAAGCGACAGCTTATTGCGTCGATTGCTTGTGCGGCGGCGGCATGTTCGATCAGCAGCGCGCAAGCGCAGAATAAGTGGGATCTCGCCTCTGCTTACGCGGCTGGTAATTTCCACACGAAACTTCTTGGCGAATTTGCAAGCGAAGTCGATAAAGCAAGTCAAGGTAAATTAAAAATTACGGTCCATGCAAATGCCTCGCTCTTTAAGGCGCCAGAAATCAAGCGCGCGGTTCAGGGTGGACAAGCGCAGGCTGGTGAGATTCTTCTCGTGAATTTTCAAAATGAATGGCAGCTCTTCGGCGCTGATGGCTTGCCATTTTTGACCGACTCTTACGAATCGGCGATGAAACTCTACAACGCACAAAAGCCCTTCCTGGAAAAGAAACTGGGTGAACAAGGGATGATGCTTTTGTATGCGGTGCCCTGGCCGCCCCAAGGTATCTTTGTTAAGAAAACGCTCAATAGTGCTGCCGACCTAAAAGGGGTTAAATGGCGCGCTTATAGTCCTGCGACAGCAAGGATCGCAGAACTTGTTGGAGCCCAGCCTGTGACAATCCAAGCGGCTGAGCTTTCCCAGGCGATGGCGACCGGCGTTGTTGAGTCTTACATGTCTTCGGGCGCAACCGGCGTTGATACCAAGACTTACGAGCATATCAAGCATTTTTACGATACCCAGGCTTGGATTCCCAAAAATGCTGTGATTGTGAATAAGAAGGCCTTTGACGCGCTTGATGCAGGCACCAAAGATGCGATTCGCCAGGCATCAGCGAAAATTGAAGCTAAGGGTTGGGAAGAGTCCAAATCAGTGATGACCAATTCGCTAAACACCCTTAAGTCGAACGGTATGACGATTCATCAGCCCCCTGCCGCGCTCAAGGCCGATATGCAAAAGGTCGGCGATACCCTACTCAAAGAGTGGCTGGCCAAGGCGGGTCCCGAAGGGCAGAGTTTAATCGATGCCTACCGCAAGCCGTAAAGCGCTCGACTTGCTGTATGACGGTGCCGCCGCGCTCGCGGCACTGTTCATGCTGCTTTTGTTGGCCGCGGTTTTGTCTTCAATACTGGGTCGGGAGTTTCACTTCATGATCCCGGGAACCGATGCTTACGCGGGCTATTTTATGGCTGCTTCTGCTTTTCTCGCCCTAGCACATACCTTAAGACGCGGAGAACACATACGCGTGAGCCTTGTTTTGTCACTGCTGCCTCAGCCTTGGCGAAAGCGTATGGAGATCTGGGCAGGTATGGTGAGCGTCGTTTTGGGAGCTTTGTTGGCGATTTTTTCGGTTCGCCTCGTGATGCAATCGTTGAGTTATAACGATATCTCAACTTCCAATGACGCAACGCCTTTATGGATTCCGCAGTTGAGCATGGCGATTGGAACAGTCATTTTTTTTATTGCATTGCTGCATGACTTGGTCGACACCATAAGCGGCAAAAAGCTCGCAAGTGAAAGCACGGCATATCATGAATGACCTGCTCATTTCAGGTTTATTAGTGCTCGCTCTCTTTCTTATTCTTGGGTCTGGGGTGTGGATTGGCCTGACGCTCTCGGGTGTTGCCTGGATCGGTATGCAGTTATTCGTATCGAGACCAGCGGGTGATGCGATGGCAGTTACGATTTGGGGGTCATCGTCGAGTTGGACCTTGACAGCGTTGCCGCTTTTTATCTGGATGGGAGAAATCCTTTTTCGTACGCGGCTATCGGAAGACATGTTTAAAGGCCTTGCACCCTGGCTGCAAGGCCTGCCAGGCCGACTGCTTCACACCAATGTCGTGGGCTGCGCGATCTTTGCTGCAGTCTCAGGTTCAAGTGCTGCAACCTGTGCCACGATCGGCAAAATGACTTTGCCAGAGTTGGCGCGCCGAGGTTATCCTGAGCCTATGGTGATTGGCACGCTTGCAGGGTCCGGTACCTTGGGGCTCTTAATTCCACCTTCAATCATTATGATTGTCTATGGTGTTGCGGCTGAAGTGTCAATCTCCAAGCTCTTTATTGCCGGCGTATTCCCCGGTATCTTGTTGTCTGTTCTGTTTTCTGGTTATATTATTTTTTGGGCCTGGCGTTATCCTGACCAGATTCCCAAGGCCGATAGTGATCCCAGCCTTCTCGAAAAGCTAAAGGCATCCAGCAGCCTTGTGCCTGTTCTACTTTTGATTGCGGCAGTTTTAGGCTCAATTTATGCAGGTATCGCTACAGCAACCGAAGCGGCAGCTTTAGGCGTCGTGGGAGCGCTTTTGCTGTCGCTCTTACAAGGCTCACTATCATGGGCGAGCTTTAAGGAATCACTGCTCGGGGCCACCAGACTGTACTGCATGATTGCGCTCATTCTTGCCGGTGCAGCATTTCTCACGCTTTCTATGGGCTATATCGGCCTGCCGCGCCATTTGGCAGAATGGATTGGTGGATTAGGTTTAAGTCGTTTCGAGTTAATCGTAGCTTTGATGTTTTTTTATATCCTATTGGGATGCTTTCTCGACGGTATCTCGATGGTTGTTCTGACGATGGGGGTCATCATGCCCACTGTTCAGGCGGCATGTATCGATCCGTTTTGGTTTGGTATTTTTATTGTGTTTGTGGTGGAGATGGCTCAAATCACGCCACCTGTTGGCTTCAATTTATTCGTGCTCCAAGGCATGACGGGTCGACAGTTGACCTATGTAGCGAAGGTCACCTTGCCTTTCTTCGGTTTGATGATTATTGCTTTATTAATTCTATATGTTGTACCCGAGCTGGCGACCTGGTTGCCAGCGCAAATGAAGCTCTAAAGAAGTTGAATTTAAGCTTATGGCCGCCGACTACGATGCGATTATCGTTGGTGCAGGTGTTGTCGGTGTCTTCACAGCCTGGGCCTTGCAGGAGCGCGGTTTAAAGATTTGTTTAGTCGATCGCGAAGTCGGACCTGCTCAGCAAACTTCTGCAGCAAACGCTGGCGTCATTGCCCCTGGTTATGTTGCCCCCTTCGCCTCGCCCGGTGCTGCGAGGAAGGCCTTCATCAATTTATTTCAGGAAGATAGAGCCTTCTCTTGGGCGCCGAGTGCTAGCGCGTCACAATGGCATTGGCTGCTCCGTTGGCTAAGCCAAGGCAAGCAGACGAGGTATGAGCGCAATCGTGCTTCTATGTTTGCACTGGCCACTTATAGCCAAGCCTGTTTGCACGAGGTGGCAAATAGGCTCGGTCTGAGTTATCGATCGGTTCCTGCTTATCATGTTGTTTTTAGAACGAAAGAAGATTTCGAACGATCTCAAAGCCTCAGGCAGCAACTCAATAACGCTGGCCTTGTGCACCGAGTTTTGAGTCGCGATGAGCTTTTTACGTTTGAGCCATCACTTCGTGATGCCAGTCTTCCAATTGAAGCAGCCTTGCAGGTTCAAGGCGATGAAGCTGGAGACTGTCGTGCCTTTGTCATCAAGCTTTGGGAGCAGTTAATGGCCGGCGGCATGCATTGGCTGGGTTCTACTGCGGTCGATTCGATCAGCACCGTATCATCCTCGCTCAGTGAATGTGTGCTTGCCGATGGCCGCAGGCTACGTGCAAAGCATCTTATTCTAGCGGCTGGTCCTTGGAGCCTTACATTACTTAAGGGGCCTAAGCACAGGATACCCATTTATCCGATTCGTGGGTTTTCGCTGACTTGGGATGAAGCTTCAATCCCGGCGTCAGTGCTACCCCGCTTGCGCCAATTAGGCACAGCGCTCATGGATGATCGATATAAAATTGCAATCACGCCTTTGCACAGCGATGGCACAAGCAGCCTGCGCGCTGCGGGTATGGCCTTGCTCGGCCCACCGGCTGCCAGCGATCGCATTGCCTTAGCGCGCCAGCGCGAAGCGGCGAACACCTTATGGCGAATCGCTTCCCAGTGGTTTAGCGGTCTCCCGCAAGCGACATTTGATCAAGCCAATAGCCATGCGAGGGCTTTGCCGCGCTTTTGGATTGGGTCTCGCCCCATGCTTCCTGATGGTCTACCGGTTATTGGATCATTAAGCCAGCATGCATCGCAGAGCGGTCTATGGATTAATAGCGGTCATGGCAGCACCGGCTGGGCCATGGCCGCCGGTAGCGCCTATTTGCTTGCGGACTTAATCCTTGGGGCATTACCAAGCTGCGATTCGCTGGCCGTTTCAAGGCTGCCTTCGAAGGCGATTGGCTCAGCGAGTCTGGAGGCAAGATCGAACAGGCTGGGGGCGAGACCTTCTACATACCCCATTGATACGATGGATTTCAGCCCATTGCGATGGTGCAGAAGAGCTCAAAATTGATGTAAAAGTGATCGATGTTGCATAGCCAAACAAGCAAGCCCCAGTGGGCATATCGCCAAGAGGACGTCCGTGCTTTTGAAGCCACGCAACTTGAGCGTTGGACCGATGGCGCGTTGATGAAGCAGGCGGCAGCGGCAGTTGCTGCTGTCGCGGCTTCGCGCATGCAGCAACTGCCTCAGGACAGCAAAATTCTTGTTCTCGCTGGTCCCGGAAACAACGGCAAGGATGCCCTGCTGGCGATGAACTTGCTAGCCCAATACGGTTGGGATTGCCAAGCCATTGAAGGGATTCATGGGTCGAGCTTGGATAGGCTTCATGACGGCTTGCCTGAACGTGGACTCGTGATCGATGGCTGGCTTGGCTTGGGTCAGCGCACACCTTTGTCACAAGAGCTTAGCGCAGCGGTGGACCAAGTCAATCGCTGGCGTGTTGAGCGCAGCAACCGCTATTGCATGAGTATCGATATACCGACTGGATTAAACCCCGATGCGGGCTTCGTCTGGCCAACGGCGATCGTGGCCGATGACTGTGTGTCCCTATTGCTGCCCCTTCGAGGACTGTTTACCGGTGAGGCGAGAAACTTTTGGCATCGCCTCCACTACGCCCCGCTCATGACCCCGCTAATCGATGTTGCTTCGGATACACAGGGTCATCGTCTTATTGCTGATGCTTCTATTTTCTCAAAGGATCGCCTTGCTTATCGACCGGCCAATGCGCATAAAGGTTTGATGGGTGATGTTGTTCTGATTGGCGGCGCAAAGGGGATGGATGGTGCACTCAGACTCGCAGCACAGGCCTGTTTGGCAATCGGTGTAGGCAAGTGTTTTGTCGTGCCCCTTAACCAAGAGGCAAGGACATCAGCATATCCGGCTCAGGTTATGCAACTTGAAGCGGCTCAAGTTCGTCAGCTCAAAGCAACGGGGCGAGGACAAGTGCTCGCGATCGGTTGTGGACTAGGCAAAAGCGAGCTTGCTAAACAATACCTTGCTGACGCCATTGAATCACCGCTTGATTTAGTGCTTGATGCCGATGCCTTAAATTTGCTGGCAGATGACCAGCGCTTGCTACAAAATTTGCGAGAAAGCGTACCTGTTAAACAATCGAACCTTGATCATGCCAAGGTGCCAAGGCGTGTTGTCTTAACGCCTCACCCGCTCGAAGCCGCAAGGCTACTTAGACAGTCGCGCGACGATATTGAGCGCGATCGGTTTGGCGCCATTGATCGGTTGGTCCAACTCACGGGCTGTACCGTCATCCTCAAAGGCGCAGGTAGCTTGGTTCAGTCGCCACAGTCACAGAGTTTCATCATTGATCGTTCAGCGCCTGCACTTGCACAAGCCGGTTCTGGCGATATGCTTTGTGGCTTGGTCGCTGCGCTACTGGCAAGGCATCGCTTGACTTCCTCGCAAACACTTGCAGCGGCTGCTGCTTTTCTTCACGCCGATGCCGCTGCACGATGGGCCGAAATCGAAGGTCGAAGCGCTGGTATGCCCTCCAGTGCCTTCTTAAGCATCGTTTCGAATCGCTTTGCCGCCATGGCTTGAGGTCAATGCGATGACAGTTTTTTAGTTTGGCTTTGGGAGCGCCCCTTTATCGTGGCGTGCCGCGGCCGGCGCTTAAGCGAATACCCGCATCACAACGTGATGCAAGCGCTTCGTCATGAGTCACAAGGACGAGGGTTGTACCGTAGCTTTTGTTTAAATCAAACATTAGGTTGGCAATCCGTTCGCCTGTTTGAGCATCCAAACTGCCCGTCGGTTCGTCGGCAAGCAGTAGCTGCGGCCTTATGGCAAAGGCGCGCGCGAGACCAACCCGTTGCTGTTCGCCGCCCGATAAGGTGCTTGGATAATGCTTGGAACGATCGCTAAGGCCAACTTCGTCAAGCAGGGCAAGCGCTTGCTTTTTTGCATTGGAACGTCCCTGAATTTCAAGCGGCAACATAATGTTCTCGAGGGCTGTGAGCTGTTGCAATAATTGATGGTTCTGAAAAACAAAACCCACATGCTGACCGCGAAAGCTTGTTCTCCCCTCTTCTGTCATGGTCGCGATGTTTTTACCAAGTATTTCCAAGGAGCCCTTACTTGGTAAGTCCAGGCCAGCCAGCAAACTCAATAGGCTTGATTTTCCAGAGCCTGAAGGACCGGTTACGCAAAAACGACAGCCGCGAGCTACAGAAAAACTCAGACCGTCAACAATGGCCAGTTCACGATCTGCATCACGAACAATGCGGCTTAAGTCCTTTGCGATAATGGCATGCATGAAAAATCCACCGAATCAAGGAAGCGTTTTTTGGCGCCGAAGGTCGCATGTAATGATGGTCGCAACGCTGGGCTTTATGGGTTTGCACTGTATTCAGCTGCCCAGTGTAGCGGCAAGTGATAAACCCGCGCCGCAGCAAAACCAATTTGCGCCGCGGCAAACCCTATTGGTTTTGGGCGATAGCTGGTCAGCTGAATACGGACTGCAGCGCGGTCAAGGTTGGGTGTCGCTCTTGGACGCAAAACTCAAGGCCTCACCAACCTACAGGGATATCCGGATTATTAATGCCAGCATAAGCGGAGAAACCACCGCAGGTGGCGTGAGCCGCCTGCCAGCACTATTGGAAAAGCATCAGCCGCGCTGGGTCGTGATTGCACTCGGAGGTAATGATGCACTAAGGGGATTGCCCCTGGAGACCACGCGTTCGCAATTGTTGGCCATGATCAAGGCATCGAAGGCGCGATCGGCAAAGGTTTTGTTGATTGGCATGCGTATGCCTCCAAACTACGGGAGCTACGGCCAATCATTCGAACGCCTCTTCCCAGTACTTGCCAAGGAGCAGCAAGTCGGCTTGGTGCCTTTCTTGATGCAGGGCAAAGAGTTTGATTTAAGTCTCTTTCAGGCGGATCGAATTCATCCCAATGAGGCTGCCCAGCCTCATATGCTTGCTCAGGCGTGGCCTGCCATCGAAGTCTTGGTGCGCCCAGCCGGAGTCGAACCGGCACGATCGCAATGATCGAGGGATTTTAAGTCCCTTGCGTCTACCTGTTTCGCCATGGGCGCGAATCAGTGATGCTCGAAGTATACGCAGATCACCCGTGTTGTGCACGGATCGGCCTCCAACGCACAGTAAGCCGCCGATCTACGTTATGATCCCGGGACTCTCACATAACGGCTAATCCATGAGGCAATTGTTTCTTCGTTTTGCAGTGCTTGCGCTTTCGGTCTGTATTGTGTACAGCCTATTTGACATTGCCACATCGATCAAAGGCTCCGAACCGATTGGCGAAGCACCCTGCCCCACCGCATGTAAAAATCCTTAAGCTTGCAAAAGGAGCTTTGGCGTCTCGGCAGAGCATTTGACGAACACATTAAACGGTTTATTTTGGTTGGAGGCGGGGGTCGGAATCGAACCGGCGTCCACGGCTTTGCAGGCCGCTGCATAACCACTCTGCCACCCCGCCAGGAGTGCCAACATTCGTGCGTGTAAGAAGCGATGGAGCGGGAAACGAGTCTCGAACTCGCGACCTCAACCTTGGCAAGGTTGCGCTCTACCAACTGAGCTATTCCCGCGTTATGACTAGACTGTGAAGTATGGCTCGAAGCGCGGCTTTTGTCAAAATAGAACGACGTCTCATGAGGGCGGCTGCTATGTAATCGATGCATGACGCCAATAAACGACGCAATGTGGACTCAGCAAGCATCAGTCCTTTCGCGTAGGGTCCATGGCAACACGAAGATGCGGCCATGCTTGATTCAGATAATAGAACATAGACCAAATCGTCAATATTGCTGCGACCAGCACGAGCCACTGCCCGAGCCTAAGCACATCAATACCAAACCAGGGCCTTCCCCAAAGTAACATCGGTATCGATACAAGCTGTGCAACGGTTTTGAGTTTTCCTACCCAGTGGACAGCAACGCTTTTGCGTTGGCCTAGCTCTGCCATCCACTCCCGTAAGGCTGAGATAGTGATCTCTCTGCCGATGATCACAAAGGCTACCCATGCCTCGACACGCCCCAATGTTAGCAACATGACAAGCGCTGCAGCCACAATCAACTTATCGGCAACCGGATCCAAAAATGCGCCAAAGGCCGTTGTGACGCCGAGCTTGCGAGCCAGCCAACCATCGAGCCAGTCGGTTGCCGCAGCCACCATAAAAAGCGCCGTTGCTAACGCATCGCGCAGCTCACTCCGCATGGGAAGCACGTAGAGAATAACCAGCAATGGAATGGCAACAACCCTTGCCCAGGTTAACCAATTAGGGAGTTTCGCAATCATGTGCGCAGCTGTTGGTACAAGGTCTCAGCGAGACGCTTCGATACACCTTCGACTTGCGCAAGTTCGTCGATGCTCGCAGCCATGACGCCTCGCAAACCACCAAACCGCGTTAGCAGGCGTTGCTTGCGCCGTGGCCCAATGCCTTCGATCTCATCAAGACGAGACTGCTGTCTTGCCTTATCGCGCTTGGCACGCATCCCAGACACCGCCACTCGGTGTGCTTCGTCACGGATTTGTGCAATCAGCATTAAGACTGCCGAATCAGGGGCTAATTCGAGGGCAGCTCGTCCGTCTGCAAAAAGGAGTGTTTCAAGTCCGACTTTGCGTCCCTCCCCTTTGGCAACCCCAACGATTCGCTCGAGTGGAAATCCCTGTGCAGTGAATAAGCGACTCGCCACCGCAACTTGCCCCTTTCCACCATCGATGAGTACGAGGTCCGGGAGCGCTTGCGGGTTGCCCGCGTAGCGACGCTCGAGTACTTGTGCCATCGCAGCATAGTCGTCCCCTGCTGTAATGTTCTCAATGTTATAGCGGCGATAAAGTTTGGCTTGCATGGCATGCTGTTTGTATACCACGCAGCTTGCCTGAGTAGCTTCGCCTGCGCTATGGCTTATGTCGAAGCACTCGATCCGAAAATCATTGGGATCCATTTCGTTGTGGGGTGCGAGCAGCGCAATTAAGGCTTCAGTTCGGTCCTGAGCACTCGAGCGTTGCAATAAGTGTTGCTTTAAACCGATATCTGCGTTGGCTTGCGCTTGCTGATGCCACTGCCGCCTTACCCCTTGTGGGCTCTTCAACCACTGAACATTGTATCCAGCCTGCATATCGCACCAATCCCTTAAGCTGTCGCTCGGTGCAAAACTTGCAACGATGACAGCAGGCAGGCGCGCTGATTCGTAATAACCCAAGACAAATCGTTCTAAAAGTTCCGCCTGAACTTCATCACCCCATGGATCGGTTTCGTTTTGGCCAGGCAGTGTCAGAAAAAAGCTGCGATCGCCCAAATGTCTGCCACCACGGATACTTGCAAGGACCAAACAGGCCCGACCACCCTGCTGCGCACAGGCCATCACATCAACATCATGATCACCTTCGGACTCCATGGACTGTTGCTGTAACACCTTAGCAAGTGCTGACATCCGATTGCGGAAGATAGCGGCCTTTTCAAATGCCATGTCGGCGCTATGTTTGAACATCAATGTTTCGAGTTCATCAAGGACTTGCTTGCTGTCACCCTGTAAAAAACGCAAAGCGCGATCAACATCTTCACGGTATTCGATGTCGCTGATAAGGCCAACACACGGAGCACTGCAGCGACCAATTTGGTGCTCAAGGCACGGCCTCGTGCGATTTGCGAAGACTGTGTCGTCACAAGTCCGTAAATGAAAAACCTTTTGCAGAATTTGCAAACTCTCCTTGACTGCCCATGCGCTCGGAAATGGGCCAAAAAAATGACCTTTAGCTTCGGTTGAGCCTCGATAGTAAGAAATCCTTGCAAACCTGTCCTTACTCACGCGCAGGTAAGGATAGGTTTTATCATCCCTAAACAAAATGTTATAGCGGGGTTTGAGTTGCTTGATGAGATTATTTTCAAGCAATAAAGCTTCGGTTTCGGATGCGGTGATACTGAACTCAACAGCTGAGACTTTAGCCACCATATGCGCGATGCGCGGGCTCAGCTGGCGTTGGTGAAAATATGACGAAACCCGTCGCTTAAGGTTGCCCGCTTTGCCAACGTAAAGCAGCCCCCCGTCCCGATCAAACATCCGGTATACGCCCGGACGCTGCGGCAAGCTCGCTATGAGCGCAGCGGCATCAAAGCTTGGAGGCGGCGCTGGTAGGTCTTGCTGCTTTTCCATGTCAATTGGGCAAGAAGTTCGTCGGCTAAGTCAGGGCGGTTACAAACTAAGACCATATCGCAGCCGGCTGCGAGCGCTGCGTTTGCACGGTCCTTAATCGAGCCAGCAACGCTGGCTGCTTCCATGGTGAGGTCGTCACTGAAGACAAAACCATCAAAGCCCAAATCCTTTCGCAAAATGTGCTTGATCCAGGTCTTGGAAAAACCTGCCGGCTTCGTATCGACCGAGCTATAAACAATATGCGCTGGCATGACCGATCGTAAAAGTCGGCCAAGGCTTTGATAGGGCATTGCATCGACTGCAAGTATTTGGTCGAGCGGTCGGTCGTCGATTGGTAAGGCGAGATGTGAATCTGCACTCGCCCAACCGTGGCCAGGGAAGTGTTTTGCACAATGCGACATTCCTTGCGCATGCAGGCCACCAATCAAGGCTCGAGCAAGCATCGTCACCACGCGTGGGTCATGATGAAACGCTCTATTGCCGATAACTTCCGAGTGGCCATGATCTAAATCTAAGACAGGTGTAAAACTTAAATCAACACCGCAATCGACTAATTCGCTTGCGATACATTCACCCAGCTCTGAAGCCTTACGGCAGGCTTCAAGCGGGTCTTTATCCCACATGTCGCCAAGTGTGCGCATCGGTGGAATCGCAGAAAAACCATCGCGAAAGCGCTGTACCCGCCCACCTTCATGGTCGACTGCAATCAGTAGTGATGGCGTCCGAATCGCATGGATCTCATCGCAAAGCGCCTTGAGTTGTCGCTTGGATTTAAAATTCCGTGCAAAAAGTATGACAGCGCCAACAAGCGGGTGTCGAAGCCGTTCACGCTCATGTTCGGTGAGTGTTGTTGACTGCAGATCCACCATAACCGGACCACGCATAAGAGGCAAGGCTTTAAGGGTCATTGCATAGGCTCCATGGTTTCTAGTATGACAAAGGCGATGGCCGCATCTTGTTCATCGCTAATGGATACATGGGCTTTAATTCCTCGCGTATCGAGCCACGCCGCAAGATCACCATGAGCCTTTGCATAGGGCTTACCGCTGCGATCATTGAGCACTTCAAGTCGGGGCATGAGCATCGGTGAGCGTAGCCCCAGGCCCATGGCCTTAGAAAACGCCTCTTTAGCGGCAAATCGCTTGGCAAGATAATGAACGCCCTGACGCTGATGACGCTGCAAGCGGCGATGAAAAACTTCAAGCTCTTGCGGGCCAAGTACGCGCTTGGCGAAGCGATCACCCCATCGTTGATAGGCAGCGTCAACCCGGTGGATCAATACACGATCGATACCTATGCCGAAGGTTGGCATACACGCTCACGGATCAATCGCTTCATTTCTCGAACAGCATCTCGTATGCCAACGAAGATTGCACGAGAGACGATAGCGTGACCAATGTGAAGCTCGCGAATCCCAGCAAGCGATGCAATCGGTTGAACGTTTACATAATTCAGCGCATGGCCTGCATTAAAACGCATACCCAAGCCACGAATCGCTTCGCCAGCCTCGGCGATTTTTCGAAGCGCCTCAAGCACCGCAGGGCTTTGCGCGTCTCTGCCGCCATCGAAAAAGGCCGCAGCATAGGGCCCTGTGTGAATTTCACAGACTTTCGCACCGACTCTTGCTGCAGCTTCAACTTGAGCTAACTCGGCATCAATGAAAACGCTGCTCATAATGCCCGCCTCGGAAAGCTTGGTGATTACGTCTCGCAAGCGCTCTTCTTGCGACACAACATCAAGACCACCTTCGGTCGTGATTTCGTGACGACCCTCTGGCACGAGCATCGCCATCTGCGGCTTAATCGTGCAGGCAATATCGACCATCTCGTCGGTGGCGGCCATCTCGAGATTAAGCTTGATATGCGTCAGTTCGACAAGCCTTCGGACGTCTTGATCCTGAATGTGACGGCGATCCTCGCGCAAATGAACCGTGATGCCGTCGGCTCCTCCCAGATGGGCCTCAACAGCGGCCCAAACCGGATCGGGTTCATAGGTGCGCCGAGCCTGCCGGACTGTTGCGACGTGATCAATATTTACGCCGAGTTCAACCATGGTTTTCTCTCACAATTCGCACCGATTCAAGATGATTCGCTTATTCATCCGCTGCTGACCCGATCGCTTGATGCGGCGTACTCGACCGTGTCATCGCCTGGAGCTCAAACAGCATTTTACGGGTATGCAGTGCGCGGCCTTCGAGGCGATGACTCAAAATCCGCCGCATCAGTCGCTTAGCCTGTTGACGCTGAATACCATGCTCGAGCACCCCTTGGCCAAGTGCGTGCAATGTGTGTCCATCAATTAACTCCCCATGATCGTCTTCCCGGGCACTATGCTCACGTCGAAAGCCTTCATCGGGTATCCAGCGATACTGGGCATGGGCTTCAAGCTGCGCCCCATCACAATCGATTTGCACGTCGGGTGCATAGCCTGACTCGCGCAGCAGAGTCCATTCAAAGCGGCGCAGGCATTCTTCGTGTTCGATCGCCTCAAGCTCGGTCAACTCGATTAGCGCCTGTAAATAAGCGTCATAAAGCTGTGGATGTGCATCATCTCGTGGCAGAAGCCGCATTAAGAGTTCGTTTAAATAAAAAGCACACATCAACGCTTGAGCTTGCGGTGCTTCAATGCCCCCTACCCATTCGGCTCCCGTGAGGGTCTGCAATTCGCCCTTTCCGATCCAGGCAAGCCGCAGCGGTTGAAAGGCTAGAAGCACCGGTCTAAGTTCGGAGCGAGGTCTTCTGGCACCTTTTGCGATTAGTGCTATCCGCCCATGGTGTCTTGTGAACACATCGAGTACGAGGGAAGTCTCGCGCCAGGCAACTCGATGCAACAAAAAACCTGGCTCATCACTGATCCGCTTTCGCCTTTGGGGGGAATCCGCGCCGGCCATCGGCTATTGACCATAACCATATGCCGCAAGGCCCAGTTCATTGGAGGCCCAATCGTCCCGAACTTTTACGTGAAGCCCAAGGAAGACTTTGCTGCTAAAAAGACGCTCCATGTCACGTCTTGCATCGGTCCCTATGCGCTTGATGCCCTGCCCCCCCTGCCCCAGCACAATCGCTCGCTGAGCCTCACGCTGGACGACAATCGAGGCTTGGATGCGTCTGAGGGAAGGCTCTTCGCTGAACTGCTCGATAAGCACCGTGCTTTGATAAGGAAGCTCATCGCCCAGTAATCGAAACAATTTCTCCCGGATGATTTCTGCTGCCAAAAAGCGCTCGGATCGATCGGTAAACTCATCAGGCTCAAATCGCGGCGCATCAATCGGTAGATGTGCTTTGCATACCCGGAGTAGGACGTCAATTTGCGTGGCGCGTTCAGCAGACACTGGAATGATCGCCTCAAAACGGGTGCGTTGCGACAAATCTTGCGCAAGTAAGTAAAGCTTGTTTTGAATCTTTACGCGATCGATTTTGTTTAGTACCGCAATCTTTTTGGGGTGTTGATCTAAACGTGATAACACTTGAAGATCTTCATCAACCAAGCCTTGCGAGCCATCAATCACCCAAAGCACCAAGTCCGCCTCATCGATCACCTGCTCGGCCGTGCGATTAAGCATTCGGTTCATGGCCGATCGCTGCTTGCGCTGCCAGCCTGGCGCATCGAGAAAAATCAGCTGGGCATCGGGCTCGGTGCGCAAACCCAGAATACGATGCCTTGTGGTTTGAGGACGGTGTGAGGTGATTGCCAATTTTTGCCCGATCAGGCGATTCAATAGGCTTGATTTACCTACGTTCGGCCGCCCCACAATAGCGATCGTCCCGCAGCGATGCTCGAGCGCATTAGGGCTATTCGGCTCATGGTCCGTAGGGCTTGGCTGCATGGTTATGGTCATTTAATGTGATGGCTTAGTCGCCATGCGTCCAAGACCTTGGCTGCGGCTGCTTGTTCAGCTTGCCGTTTGCTTCTACCGCGACCCAGCGCCCTTAAATCAAGTGCATCGACTGCACAGCAAACTTCAAATTCCTGTGCATGGGCCTGACCGCATTGAGCTACCACGCTATAGTGCGGAATCGGTAGCTTATGGTGCTGTAATTGTTCTTGCAATTGGGTTTTTGGATCTTTAAGCAGCGTCATGGGATCAAGCGCATCAAGGTGAGCGTTAAAGCGCGTTGCGATAAAAGCCTTGGCCGAAGGCATCCCACCGTCATGAAAAATCGCACCTAGGCAGGCTTCAAAAGTATCGGCCAACAAAGAAGCTCTCGCTTGAGCTTGATTTCGGCGTTCACCCTCGCCAACACGTACATAGGTCCCTAAATCAAGCGACTTGCCGATGTCGGCGAGGCTTGACTCGCGCACTAGGCTTGCCCGCATGCGCGAGAGCGATCCTTCGTCGAGCTTTGGAAATCGTTCAAATAATTGTTGCGCAATCAAGAGATTCAAGACAGCATCGCCCAAGAACTCAAAGCGTTCATTATGGGGTTGACCGTAGCTACGGTGTGTAAGCGCTTCCTCGAGCCAGTGCAAATGGATAAAGCGATAGTCGAGGCTTTCCTGTAATTGATCTAGTAAAAGCGGCCAATGCGCTTGAGATCGCTGAAGTTCATCCATATGAAGAAAGCGCGTCCAACTATGTTTTGCTCTGGTACAAAACCCCAGAAGCGGCTATCGAGACTGTTGTCTCGATTATCGCCCATCATGAAGTAATGTCCCTGCGGAACGACACATTCAACACTGTCGGCGTCGAATCGACATAAATCTTTTTGCTTGAAGCTGTCCATCGGGTGAACAAACGAAGGTTTGCCGGGTTCGGTCAAGACCAAATGTTCACGATCGCTTAGCTTTTCTCGATACTGCTTGGTATAGGACAGGCGATCAGCGTCAAAGAATTCCCCGTCAGCTCTTAAGTCGACTGCTTTGCCATTGACGCTGAGGCTGCCTGCTCGCCAAAGCACTTTATCGCCAGGAACACCAACGAGTCGCTTGATGTAATCAAGGCTGGGATCGGAGGGGTATCGAAACACCACCACATCACCGCGCTGGGGTTGCCCCATATCGACGATCTTCTTATGAATCACGGGCAGCCTAATGCCGTATTCATACTTATTGACAAGGATTAAATCACCGATCAATAAAGTGGGAAGCATCGACCCTGAGGGAATACGAAAAGGCTCGGCTACAAAGGAGCGCAAAAGAAAAATAACAAAAAATACAGGAAAAAGTCCCGCTGTGTAGTCAACCCACCAAGGGTCGCTTTGTTCTGGGTCCCGCCGCGGTGCCCAAACCCATCGATTTAAAGCCCACATCGCTCCGGTAAAGAGAACAACGAAAAACAATATCAGTGAAAAGTTCATCGATCGTCAACCTGCAATACCGCTAGGAAAGCCTCTTGGGGGATTTCGACGGTTCCTACTTGTTTCATGCGCTTTTTTCCGGCCTTTTGCTTTTCAAGCAATTTTTTCTTTCGTGTGATGTCGCCACCATAACACTTTGCAAGCACATTCTTGCGAAGCGCTTTGACATTCTCGCGCGCGATAATGTTCGATCCGATCGCAGCCTGGATAGCAACGTCATACATTTGGCGTGGAATCAGCTCTCGCATCTTCGACACTAACTCTCGGCCTCGGCTTTGAGAAACCGAGCGATGAATCATCAGCGACAGCGCATCGACCCGGTCGCCGTTGACAAGGACATCGAGCTTAATAACATCGGCTGCTCGATACTCCAGAAATTCGTAATCCATGGAGGCGTAGCCGCGTGATACCGATTTAAGTTTATCGAAAAAATCAAGAACGATCTCATTCATCGGCAGCTCATAAGACAGATGAACCTGACGGCCGTGATAAGCAAGATCGGTTTGCACGCCCCGTTTGTTGGTGCAAAGTGTGATGACCGCGCCCACATAGTCCTGAGGAACAAAGATCTTGACTGCGACCATGGGTTCGCGGATTTCCTCGATCTTGGACGGATCAGGCATTTTTGAAGGGTTCTCAACACGAAGCAAGCTGCCATCACGAAGGATTAACTCATAGACCACCGTTGGTGCGGTTGTTATGAGATCCATGTCGAATTCACGTTCAAGCCGCTCTTGCACAATATCCATATGCAAGAGTCCCAAAAAGCCGCAACGGAACCCAAAGCCAAGGGCCTGCGAGACTTCGGGCTCAAATTGAAGCGAAGCATCGTTAAGTTGAAGCTTTTCAAGTGCTTCGCGCATCGCCTCGTACTGGTTCGCCTCCACCGGATACAAGCCTGCAAACACCGATGGCTTGATCTCTTTAAAACCAGGCAGAGCGCTTGACGCGGGAGCTTGAACATGGGTGAGCGTATCGCCAACCTTCGCAGATTTGAGCTCTTTAATGCCTGCGATGACAAAACCTACCTCACCCGCAGCAAGAAACTCTCTGCTTTGTGATTTGGGCGTGAAAACACCCACTTGCTCGCAGACATAATGAGTGTCGGTCGCCATGAGCCTTATGCGATCACGTGGCTTTAGGCGGCCATTAACGACACGAACCAACATCACAACGCCCACGTAATTGTCGAACCAGGAATCAATGATTAGAGCTTGCAAAGCCTCGGTTTCGCTGCCGCGCGGTGGCGGAACCCTGGCAACCACGGTTTCAAGGATTTCTTCGATCCCTACCCCCGTTTTTGCGCTGGCACGCACCGCATCGCTGGCGTCGATACCGATCACATCCTCGATTTCTTCCGCCGCCGTGTCGGGGTCTGCAGACGGAAGGTCCATCTTGTTGAGCACCGGGAGCACTTCAACATTCAGCTCGATAGCGGTATAGCAGTTTGCTACTGTTTGAGCTTCGACTCCCTGCGTTGCATCGACCACTAACAAGGCGCCTTCACAGGCTGAAAGCGATCGGCTTACCTCATAGGAAAAGTCAACATGCCCGGGTGTATCGATTAAATTCAGGCGATAGGTTTTCCCATCTTTGGCAAGGTAGCGCAAGGCCGCAGTCTGCGCCTTAATGGTGATGCCCCGCTCCTTTTCCAGGTCCATGGAGTCAAGAACCTGGGCTTCCATTTCACGATCACTAAGTCCACCGCAGCGCTGAATCAAGCGATCTGCGAGGGTGGACTTGCCATGGTCAATGTGAGCAATGATCGAGAAATTGCGGATATCTTGCATTGATTTATCGTCCGGGACGAATCGGTACAAACTGTGCTGAATCGCCTCGTCGCACTAACGCAACGACGGCTCTGTTCCGATCAAGCTTTGCAACAACCTCGTTGAATTGGGCAAGGTTGGCAATCTCTTGGTTATTGATCGAGAGAATCAAGTCACCTGCCTGGATGCCTGCTCTGGCAGCGGCACCATCGGCACTGTCGACCTGAACACCGCCTCTAAGCCGCAATTGGCTCCTTCGCTCATCGCTGAGCTCGGAAACGACTAGGCCGAGAAAATTACTGGGCGCTGCGCCGGGTGCGGCGCGAGGTGTGCTTGAGCGTGCGCTTCGATCGGGCTCGGCTTCTGCAACCACGACTACGAGGTCCTTAGCAACACCCTTGCGCCATATGCCTAAGCTTGCTTTAGTCCCAGGCTTGGTGCCACCAACAAGTCTCGGAAGATCTGAGGAGCGTTCGATCGGCTTGCCCTCGTAACGAAGGATGATGTCGCCGGCTTCGAGTCCTGCGCGCTCTGCAGGTGATCCTCGCTCGACATTGCGTACCAAGGCGCCTGCAGCCTTGGGTAAACCGAGCGCTTCGGCAACCTCTTTGCTCACCTCGGCAATACCCACGCCCATACGGCCGCGGATCACACGGCCGCTGCTTCGCAATTGCTCATACACCCTTTGTGCTTCATCGATCGGGATGGCGAACGATATCCCCATGAAGCCGCCAGTTCGCGAGTAGATCATCGAGTTGATGCCAACAACTTCACCGCGCAAATTCAGCAAGGGTCCGCCCGAATTGCCAGGGTTGACAGCAACGTCGGTTTGAATAAAGGGTAGGTACTCACCGGTCTCGCGGCCCTTGGCAGAGACAATGCCAGCAGTGACGGTACTGTCCAGACCAAAGGGTGAACCAATGGCCACCACCCACTCACCCACTCTTAGCTTGTTGCTGTCGCCAAAACTCAAGCGCGGCAAGCCACTAGCTTCAACCTTTAAGAGGGCTACATCGGTTCGTTCGTCTGATCCGATTAACTTCGCTTTGAATTCGCGCCGATCGGTCATGGTTACAATAATTTCATCCGCCCCGTTGACCACATGATGGTTGGTAAGGATGAAACCGTCGGCGGTAATCACGAAGCCTGAACCGACGCCACGGGGCACTTCATCAGGTGTGCCGCCGCCCCGACCGCGCGGCCCGTTTGGCGAAGGCATAGGACCAGGCCTCGGCACAAAGCGACGGAAAAACTCGGCCATCGGATCTTCGGCCTCAGAGCGTGCCGCAGCATTCGGATCGCGCTTTTCAATCGTGCGGATGTTGACGACCGCAGGTCCCACTTTTTCAACCAGATCAGCAAAGTCGGGAAGCCCTCGCACGGTTGCAGAAAGTGCGGTCTGAGGGCTCGATTGCGCAACACTCGATACGGGAGCTACGAGGCTCAATGCCATACACACTGCCAGCAAAGATTGAGCCGCACGAGACCCGGAAAGCTTCATCGCTTTAGCTGTTGAAATTCGCGTTTGTTCCATAGTTAATATCAGTGAGGTTATCGAGGGATGATGGTTCGTGAACCAGGCCTGCAAATGCGCTTGCTTCAGTGGCCGGATATTGCGATGTGCCCTCGGGAAATCAAGTATGGGCCTTTCGCCCCTAGGGATTCTGTGAAGAGCCTGCCTCAGCGGATGGCCTCGAATCGGCAGATTTACCATCCCTTAGGATCGAATCGGTTTCATTGCCCGCACGCTGCCCTATGGCTTCAACGCGTCTGCCAGACCAAAGAAGCCAGCGGCGAAGTGTGTACCAATCATTTGGAGCCATCCTGTGTTTGAGCCAGTGATGGCGCACGCGTTGTCCACGAGGGCAGCTAAACTCCGCCGATACCATCAAGTCGAATATGTGCCACGACTCAAGCTTCAGGACTTCGTCTAGGGCATTAGTGCTTGTTTGATAAGCCTTGTTTCGCGTCGTGATGGACGTACTAAACGCCTTGATGCACCGTCCTGGCCCAATAGGCTTGATTGAACTGGCAACGGCGCGACTGCGCCCTTGCAACGATAAGCTAAAGCCCCTCAGCCTGAGGTCAAAAAGGTCGTGCAATGGGCCGATGGGATTAAGCGGGATAGTGCTCCAGCTGTCCTGATCCTGATCGCAGGGGCTCATACACGAGCCAAGACGAGGGTGCCGTTGGTGCCACCAAACCCGAATGAGTTTTTCATGGCGTGGGTGATTTTCATGGGCCGAGCAATGTTGGCGACATAGTCAAGATCGCATTCAGGGTCTTGGTGGTCAATGTTAATCGTTGGTGGGGAGATTTGATGATGCACCGCCAAAGCGGTAAAGATGCTTTCGATACCCCCCGCACCGCCGAGCAGATGACCAGTCATTGATTTCGTCGAATTAATTGCAATGCCTCGCGCTACATCCTCGCCAAGCGCGAGTTTGATCGCGTCGCTTTCGTTTTTATCGCCAAGTGGTGTTGAGGTTCCGTGAGCATTGAGGTACTGAATCGAATCGCTTGCAAGCTTTGCGTCAGTCAACGCAAGTTGCATGCAACGGGTAGGTCCGTCAGTGCTCGGTGCCGTGATGTGGTTGGCATCTGCTGTCATGCCAAATCCCACGATTTCTGCGTAGATCGTTGCCCCACGCGCTTTGGCATGCTCTAAATCCTCAAGTACCATCACGCCCGCACCTTCGCCGAGCACAAAACCGTCACGATCGCGATCCCAGGGCCTTGAAGCGGCCGCAGGATCATCGTTGCGTTGTGAAAGCGCACGGGCTGCACAAAACCCACCAAGCCCAAGCGGTGAAATCGTTGACTCCGCCCCGCCGGCAATCATGACATCGGCCTCACCGTATCCGATCATTCTTGCCGCCATCCCGATACTGTGTAGCCCTGTTGTGCAAGCTGTTACGATCGAAAGATTGGGGCCTTTCAAACCCAGCATGATGGCAAGCTGGCCCGAGATCATGTTGATGATCGAGCCTGGAACAAAAAATGGGGAAATGCGTCGCACACCGCGCGCGCTGTATTCACGGTGGGTATCTTCGATCATCGGCAAACCGCCGATGCCTGAACTTACAAGGCATCCCACTCTTTCCGCAGCAACCCTGTCGAGCGAGAGACCAGCGTCACGCCATGCCTGTATCGACGCTGCAATGCCGTAGTGGATAAAGGTATCGAAATGCCTGGCTTCTTTCGCCGGCATCCATGCCGATACGTCGAAATCCTTGACCTCACCGCCGATTCTCGTCGGGAAGGTACTTGCATCAAAGCGGGTAATGGGACCAATGCCTGATCGGCCAGCAAGCAAATTACCCCAGGCAACGTCGACGGAGTTCCCAACCGGACTGATAATTCCCAGTCCGGTAATTGCAACGCGACGCCTAGCCATTAAGCTTTGCTATGCGAGCGTACGTAGTCGATTGCTTGTTGCACGCTTGTGATTTTTTCGGCTTCCTCATCAGGGATTTCGGTACCGAATTCATCCTCCAGGGCCATGACCAGCTCGACGGTGTCAAGAGAGTCAGCGCCCAAGTCATCGACAAACGATGATTCGTTTTTGATATCGGCCTCATTCACGCCAAGCTGCTCTGCGACGATTTTCCTGACGCGTTGCTCGATATTGTCCATCCAAATCTCCTAAAAAATCACCCGTGGGTCTTAAAACAAACCGTGCAGAACGACTTGCTCCGCAAGGCAAAACCCGCTCCCTAAACCGTTCTATTGTAGCAGTGCGGTTTGATGGCGGTTAATCCATGAACATGCCACCATTAACCTGCAAGCTCTCGCCGGTCACGTAGGCACCACTTTGCCCTGCTAAAAAAAGCACCGCCGCTGCGATATCTGTCGGTGAGCCTAGTCTTTGCAGGGGAATTTGTTGTTGAAGTTGAGATCGTTGCTGCTCGGAAAGCGCAAGTGTCATATCGGTTTCGATAAAACCCGGGGCAACGCAATTAACCGTAATTTGTCTGCTTCCTAATTCGCGGGCCAATGCGCGCGACATGCCCGCTAGGCCAGCCTTTGCCGCAGCATAGTTTGCCTGACCAGGATTACCAGTCTCGCCAACGACCGAGGTAATGTTGATGATTCGCCCCCAGCGCTGCTTCATCATGAAACGCATAACCGACTGGGATAAACGAAAACAAGCGCTCAAGTTGGTGTCAATGACTTGTTGCCACTCGTCGGCCTTCATGCGCATGGCTAGATTGTCGCGGGTGATGCCAGCGTTGTTCACAAGGATGTGGATACCGCCTTCTGAATGAAGCTTCTCGAGTAAGTCTTCGCTTGCTTGGCTCTGGGAGACATCCAGGACAAGGCCCAGGCTTTGCTCGCTCGATTGTTCAAGGGCATCGTATAGACCCGCAAACGCACCGCCGTTGCTCACGTGTGCGAGGGGGTGGAAGGCAGCCTTTGCCCGATCGATTGCGTCGCGCAAAGTCTGGCTAATTAGTTGCGCGCCGGCCTCAGAGGTTGCGGTACCGAACACACGAACCCCAGCCTGGGCGAGTGCTACCGCTATGGCTTGGCCAATGCCCCGCGAAGCACCGGTAACCAGGGCTCGTTTGCCCCAAAGTGATGGGTCGAGCGTTGGCAGAAGCGGCCGCTTATCGATAAGAGATGGGGCGTCGGTGTCATCTTGCATAGAGGTCGTCATGATGCACGCGCCTGACCCATCGTCGCAAGCGCTTGCTCGAGCGTTGAAGGGTCATAAACACTCATAACCCGCACGTGTTTGTCGATGCGCGATACAAGTCCTGCAAGAACTTTTCCTGGTCCCATTTCGATCACCGTGTCGACACCTCGTTGCCGCATCAATTCAATCGTTTCGACCCAACGGACCGGATGGTAAGCCTGCGCAACGAGCGCATGCTTGATGGCTTCCGGATCTCGATGTTCACTCACATCGACATTGTGGATGACGGGTATCTGAGGGGGTTCGAAAACATAGCCCGTTAAGGCCTGGGAAAGCCTTTCCCCCGCAGGCCTTAACAGACTCGAATGAAAGGGTGCCGAAACCGGAAGCACGAGGGCACGCTTTGCACCTTTTGCCTTAAGCACTTCGCATGCTTTCTCGACCGCTTGTTTGTGGCCCGCGATAACAACTTGCGAGGGTGCATTAAAGTTGACCGCTTCAACCACTAAGCTTTGCGCAGCGCTCACTTCAGCACAAGCATCAATCACCGCCTGATCGTCGAGTCCAAGAATTGCCGCCATGGATCCCGTGCCCATGGGTACGGCCTCTTGCATTGCCTGTGCGCGCAGTCTCACCAGCCTTAGCGCATCGCCCAACTTAAGGACGCCAGCTGCGACCAGGGCAGCATATTCACCAAGACTGTGACCCGCCATGATTTGCGCTTGAGGCCCTGAGGCACGCTGCCATGCCTTCCAGGCACAAAGCCCCGCCAACAGCATGGCGGGTTGCGTATTCACCGTGCTCGCAAGGCTTTCTGCCGGGCCAGCGTGAATCAAAGCGCTAAGCTCATCGCCTAGCGCCTCATCAGCGTCCCGAATAAGGCTTTCAATCTCTGGATGCTGCGCCCATACATCGAGCATACCAACCGATTGTGACCCCTGTCCCGGGAAGACAAATGCGATGTTCATAGCCTATTTCTCGCCTCCTAAATCAATCGCTTCAAGCTCATTCAATAACTGAGTAGACAGGCCCCCCAGGCCATGCCACCCCCCACCCCTTCGAGCAGGATTTTTTGACCCTGCCTGATCTGCCCGAGCCTTATGGCACTGTCGAGGGCTAGCGGTATCGAAGCAGCCGATGTGTTGGCGTGCTGATCAACCGTCACGATGATCTTTTCGTTCGGCAGCCCGAGACGCTTCGCGGTGGCTTGGAGAATGCGAATGTTTGCTTGGTGCGGAATAAGCCAATCGACTTCATGAAGACTCATGTTTGCTTTGGCGCAAACCTCTCGGGCGACCTGGTCAAGCACGTTGACGGCAGTCTTGAAAACCGCCTGGCCATCCATGGTGAGAAAGGGGTGACCGCAAACCACCCCGCCGCATACCTGACCAGCTGTTTGCAAAATAGGGACCAGACTGCCGTCGGCATGCAAGGCACAGGCATGAATACCGGGCGAATCGGAAGCCGCAAGAACAACTGCACCAGCGCCGTCACCAAAAAGCACACAAGTGCCGCGGTCGTTCCAATCGAGGATACGTGAAAAAACTTCAGCACCAATAACCAGTGCTCGTCGCGCCATCCCGGTACGAATCATGGCATCGGCCGTCGAGACGCCATAAACAAAACCCGCGCATACGGCCTGCACATCAAATGCCGCAGCACCTTTACATCCAAGCGCCTGCTGAATCAGGCAGGCAGTACTTGGAAAAATAACATCAGGGGTTGAGGTTGCCACAATGATTAAGTCAATGTCCTCGGCCTTCAACGCGGCCATGTCGAGGGCGCGTTTGGCGGCTTGCAAGCCAAGCTGACTGCTACTCATACTCGGATCTGCCAAATAGCGCTGCCTGATGCCGGTACGAGCTTCGATCCAATCACTAGAACTTTCAATACCGCGTGTGGCGAGTTCTTCAACCAAGGCTTGATTGCTCACACAACGCGGCGGCAGTGCCGACCCAGTGCCTAAGAGTTTGCTGAAAATCATAGCGTGGACAAGATCAATGAAGAGCCCTTACCTCGGGTAAGGCTTTGGCAATTTGATGAATGAGGTCGTGCTCAACCGCATGAGCAGCTCGTGCTAGCGCTGTTTGAAATGCCAATTCATCAGCAGATCCGTGGCTTTTAAAAACAATGCCCCGAAGCCCGACAAGCGAGGCACCGTT
>OMIE01000022.1 GCA_900299025.1 Burkholderiaceae bacterium | reverse complement strand
TGATTGGTCGCGGTCAGCCTGCCGGTCTTGATCAAGCTAGCCTTTTGGCAGCATTTAAGCTGGGTACTCAAGCGAAGCAACGAGTCGGTGGTCTAACGGTCTCGGATCAGGGTTATCGCGTGATTGTGCTCGGAGCGATTATTCCTGCGCCAGAGGACCAGTTGAAGTCATCAGTCCCGATGATTCGCGATCAACTCGCATCGCTTGAAGGGCGTTTGTTGTCAGAACAATATCTAAAGTATCTTCGTGCACAGGCTGATGTAAAAACATTTCCCAATCGGATCGCCAATACAACGGCAAAGCCCTGAAGGTCGATCAAACGTCGATCAGATGTTGATCAGATGTTGATCAGATGTCGATCCCGGGCTTCCTCGCCTGAGTGAACTTGCGAGATCGCGGATCGCACTAGGTTCGAGACTATCGAGCGCAATAACTTGCTTGCATGCCCGATAGTTTTTGCTCATCGAGCGATCGTATAAGGGGTCGTAATACCGCTCAAGAAGCATGCTGACGAGATCTGTCAAACGGCCTTCGCTTAGGCATGTCATCAATACGTCGAAGGTCTCAAGGTTCATAAAGGGCTTGAGTTTTTTTAGTTGTCCTGCTAAGCCTTCAGGTTGATCGATCCAATGTTGATAGTGTTTTAAAAGATATTTAGTTCGGATGCTTAGATTGACCTCAATCTGATAGTGGGCGGATGTTCGCATCCCTTCAATCAATGATTCCGGTATTTGAATCATGCCAATTTTTCGACTTTCGGACTCGAGCCAAACTGGCTTCTCAGGCCTGCATTGTCCGAGCCTAAACCACAGTTGACTTTCAAAAAGGCGTTGACCTGGCTGGCGAAGATGGGGTTCTTCGCCAAGCAGTGATCCTCGATGTTTGGCTAAGGCCTCCAGATCAATGACCTGTTCGGCTTGTGCTTCGAGTTGACGCAGCAAATCGGTTTTACCGCTACCTGTCCTTCCAGCAATGATTTGAATAGGAAGTTGCTTGGCACGCTTTGCCGTGTCTTCGATGACCCAGCGCCGAAAGGCTTTGTAGCCACCTTCCAAAACATCACAGCGAAAGCCAATCCGAGCTAAGACCGTGGATAAAGACCCGGAACGATTGCCACCGCGCCAACAATAAATCAGCAGGCGTGCATGTTTATCGAGCGCTCTGGCATGTTGTTCGATTAGGCTTGCAATATTTCTCGCTACTAGAATCGCGCCTTCACGCTTGGCCTTGAATGCACCTTCGCGCTGATACATCGTACCGATGGTTGCACGCTGGTGATTATCTAAAACAGGCCAATTCACTGCGCCTGGTAAATGGTCGAGCTGAAATTCCGCTGGGGTTCGGGTATCGATGATGAAATCATACGACCAGCAATTAGGCGCTGAGCCGGACCAGTAACTGCCAAAGCATTGGTCTACGGTGACTGAATGAGCTTGTTTCATCGCTTGAGCATATCGCCTTGTGGCTATTACGGAGACATTACAATAGGTGAATGATTGTCTTTAACCTTCATTGCGCCAACGACCACCGGTTTGAGGGCTGGTTTGCTGGACACGATGCCTTTGAGAAGCAGCGCGATGCATCGCTTATCGAATGTCCTATTTGCGGTAGCAAGCAAGTTGCCAAGTTGTTATCAGCGCCAAGGATAAACCGCGGAGTGGCTGCGACCGAGACAGCATCTGAATCCCATAACGGACAGACCATGGCTTCGCAGGCAATGACAGCGCATACGGCCAAAGCATTGAGCCCAGAACTGCAAGCCCAAACCATGGCATTGCAGGCCGCCTGGCTGCAAATGGCACGTTATGTTGTTGAACATACCGAAGATGTTGGGAGCAGTTTCGCTGAAGAGGCTCGCCGGATCCATTATCAAGAGGCACCCGAACGGAGTATTCGAGGCCAGACCAGTGCTGAAGAAGCCCAGGCCTTGGCAGACGAGGGCATTGAGATTTTGAGTATGCCGCTGCCGGCTGCGCTTAAGGGACCTGTGCAATAGAGTTTGTAATGGTTTGCTCAATGAGGTCGCTTGCTTCGGTGAATCTTCGATTGCTTCGATGATTCTTCGCTTGCGTTGATGAGCCTTCGCTTGCGCGAAAGCTCACGAGCTTAGACTTTCTCAAGCGACCACAAGTCAAGATCCCCTGGTAACGGGCATCTCTACACGATCGGCTGCGTTCGGAATCGTCATGTATTTTGCGATCTCGAGCTTGGCAATCGCATTGCGATGAACTTCATCAGGACCGTCGGCAAGGCGAAGCGTGCGCTGATGTGCATACATATTGGCAAGCGGGAAGTCTTGACAAACACCGCCAGCCCCATGAGCCTGAATGGCCCAATCGATGATCTGGCAGGCCATATTGGGTGCAACAACCTTGATCATAGCGATCTCGCTTCGCGCGATCTTATTGCCAACAGTGTCCATCATGTAGGCTGCTTTAAGCGTGAGAAGCCTCGCCTGATCAATCATGATGCGAGCTTCGGCGATGCGTTCTTGCCACACGGTTTGGGTTGCAATCACCTTACCAAAAGCGATTCGGCTGTTGAGTCGCTTACACATGTACTCAAGCGCTCGCTCTGCAGCACCAATCGAGCGCATGCAATGATGGATGCGTCCGGGTCCAAGCCGACCTTGGGCGATTTCAAAACCGCGACCTTCTCCAAGAAGTATATTGTCTACAGGAATCTTAACGTTCTCAAAAATGACCTCGCAATGGCCATGAGGGGCGTCATCGTAGCCAAAGACATTCAGTGCACGTTTGACCGTGATGCCAGCAGTGTCGCGCGGCACAACAATCATTGACTGCTGTTCATGCCTTCCCGCATCGGGGTTGGTCTTACCCATGAGAATCAACACCTTGCAACGCGGGTCTCCTGCTCCAGAGGTCCACCATTTGCGACCATTGATCACATAATGATCGCCTTGACGTTCGATTCGACACTGGATATTGGTCGCATCAGAGGACGCTACATCTGGCTCAGTCATCGCAAAGGCCGAACGAATCTCGCCGCGAAGCAGGGGGTCAAGCCACTCGCGCTTAATTGCTTCGCTTGCATAACGTTCCAGCGTTTCCATGTTGCCTGTGTCGGGCGCCGAGCAATTGAACACTTCAGGTGCAAAGTGAACCCGACCCATGATCTCGCACAGGGGCGCGTATTCCAAATTGTTTAAGCCTTCGGGGACGCGGGTTGAGCGCGGCAAAAAGAGATTCCAAAGACCCGCCTCGCGCGCCTTTGGCTTGAGTGATTCGACAACCGTCGTTGGTACCCAGGCATTACCTTTACGACGGTTTTCGTCGACCTCGTGATGGAATGCTTCTTCGTTGGGGTAGATATGCTCTTCCATGAAGGCAAGCAGGCGTTTGCGCATCTGCTGGACCTTGTCACTGTATTCAAATTCCATACGAACTCCCTGGTGTCAATCAAGTGGTGAAAATAAAAAGGGTTTGTTAAATCGTTTAAAAATTCAGTAATCTTCAGTTCTATAATTCAGCAACCTTCACTGCAAAAAGTTCAATCATGTTGAGTGTGCAGGTGAACCGTCAAAAAAGATCAAAAGCTCAGGGTAGCGCTGACCACCCAGATTCATCGCATGTTCTGTACTAAAGCCCATCCCATTTCGGCCATGGGGCGTGCTCTTGCCCCTGACTCCTTGGCCTCGGCACTTGCTGCAGTGCCGTCGACAACCCGCTTCATAATGCCTTGCAAAATTCCCGCCAGGCGAAACATGTTGTAGGCCAGGCAAAAGGTCCAGTGCTTGAGGACTTGATCCATCGCCATCCCAGTTTGATCACAATAAAGTTTGATGTATTCGGATTCAAGCGGAATACCGAGCGCTACATGGTCGAGTCCTGAGATACCCCTAAATGTGCCGGGTGGAATATGCCAGGACATGCAGTGATACGAGAAGTCTGCCAGGGGATGGCCAAGGGTTGATAATTCCCAATCGAGCACTGCCAATACTTGGGGCTTATCGTTAGCAAAGATCATGTTATCAAGGCGATAGTCCCCATGAACAATGCAGCTTTGCTCGCTATCGGGAATATGCGCGGGTAACCATTCAATCAAGCGGTGCATGGCCTCGATCGGCTCGGTCTCCGATATGAGGTATTGCTTGCTCCAACGGCTGATCTGTCGAGCAAAGTAATTACCAGGTTTGCCAAAATCTTCAAGACCAACCGATACGGGATTAACTTGATGCAATTGCGCGATCGTCCGGTTCATCGCCAGATAAATGTCGCGCCGTTGTTGTTGGCTCATGCCAGCAAGACCCTGATCCCAAAGTACGCGACCCTCAACCCGATCCATGATGTAAAACGCGCGGCCAACAACCGATTCGTCCTCGCAAAGACCGAAGACTTTTGGAACGGGCACTGGGGTGGTCGCTAAGGCATGTAGTACTCGATATTCACGCTCAATCGCATGCGCCGATGGCAGCAGTTTGGCAACAGGTCCTGGCTTTGAACGCATCACATACTGCGCGCCTGGCGTAAAAAGTGCAAAGGTTGGATTCGACTGTCCGCCTTTGAATTGTTCAATGCGAAGAGGGCCTTGAAAACCGTCCACGTGTGCTTGCATCCATTGCTCTAAGGTCTTTAGATCGGTTTGATAACGATCTGAAACTGGCATCGTTCCGGAAAATTTTTCGGCAAGCTGCGAGGGACTTATAGGATTGGCATCGTTCATTGTTTGAGGGCTCTCCTGCTGGATGGTCTCTTCGTGTTGAGCCTAGGTCGCCGCGTTCCGACCGGCGAGTCCTGCTTCGTACTCAAGTAACTGTGATTCAATCGTTGAGTAACGTTCCTTCGATTGAATCCAGTCGCCAGGCCACAGGTTGACGGCCCTAACGATACTGTCTTGGGGACTTTGTGCTGCGTCGATCAAATTGATGCACGCGGGTTGCTGCAATAAGTTGCCGAGCCATCCTTCACCGGCACATAACCACCAACTCAGCAAAGCGCGATTGATGCCCCCGTGCAAGACCCATAGCGCGCTCTGCCAATTGGGGTCTGAAAGCTCACGCCCAACAATCGGTAACACCCGTTGATAGACCTCAGCGATCGACTCGCCGCCTTGAAAACGTGTGTCACTCGAAGGCCTTCCGCGGAAGATGCTTAAAAAGGCTTGGTGTAAGTCATCGCCTTCGAGTTTTTCATAATCGCCTTTTCTAATTTCCTGCAAAGCTTCAAAGGATTCGAGCCTTGGAGCTTTGTTTGGCTTAATTTGTTCAAGCACCAAATCAGCAGTTTGTTTGGTTCTGAGCAAATTAGAGGTGACGACACGATCGATTTGCACGCCGTGTGCAGCGAGGATAGCGCCGGCGGCTTTTGCTTGATTGATGCCCCGCTCATTAAGTGCAACTGCATCAGCGTCGACCGGTGTGCCATCCGCGAGGTAGTACGACACACTGCCATGACGCATCAAGATGATGCGTCTGCGTTCGGGAGCCTGATAGCGTTTGATCATTAAAAAGATGCCGATTGGTGAAGTAGCGATACGTTGACCTGAGCACGGCGTTTTAACCATAAACTAGGCCGGTAACGCGGCTCTTGGGTTGTTGCATAGAGACCATCCATGACTGCAAGAAGGCGTTTAGGCCCGATCGCATCACCCATGCTCATAGGGCCGACCGGGTAGCCAAGCCCAATGCGTACAGCGTCGTCGATATCCTTGGGCGAAGCAACCGCTTGTTGTGCCATATCACAAGCAATCGACACGATCATCCCGATGACTCGCTGAGCAATAAATCCCGGACTATCCCCCAGCAAAGCGACCGATGCCCCGTCGCTTGAAAAGAGTTTGCTTGCCATGGCCAAGGTTTTGCGGGTGCTGGTAATCGTACCCATGATGCTGCGTACGCTGCATTGCTTCCAACCGAAGGGAAAAAGCGTATCAATCGCAATGCAGCGACTCGCATCGAGACCAAGACGATGGGCCATGGAGGTGGCGTCTTCGCCTAGTGGGCAGAGCACAATCAGCGCATTAGTTGACGCTTGATCATCGGCTTGGCAGACTAAACCGGCTTCACCGATGAAGTGCTGGAGTGATTCCAAAACCCATGGTGGCTGGGTATCAAGCATTGGAGCGATCCAGACACTGGAACATGGCGCATCCTCTGCCAATACGTCAGGGAGTACGGGCCATGGAAGCTCTTGTTTTTTAGTATCGATATAGCGATAAAAACCTTCGCCTGTTTTTCGACCGAAAAGTCCAGCGGCCATTCGTTGTGCGGTGATAACCGAGGGGCGGTAGCGCGGCTCTTCGTAATACTGGTGATAAATCGATTCCATCACCGGGTGTGACACGTCGATGGCGGTGAGATCCATCAACTCGAAGGGGCCAAGTTTAAAACCCTTACCTTCAAACTGAACCTGTTCGCGCAGTAGGCGATCAATGACTTGAACCGGCGCAACTGCATCGCCAAGCGCACGCAGCGATTCAGGCCCAAAACCTCTGCCAGCGTGGTTGACGATGAAGCCTGGTGTATCGCCGCAGACCACGGCCCGGTGACCAACGGCCTTAGCCAGTGCTGTGAGTCGTTCAACAACATGGCCTGAAGTCTTGGCTGCGCGGACGACCTCAACAATTTTCATCAAGGGTACTGGATTGAAGAAATGGTAGCCCGCAACTCGCTCGGGGTGTTCTAGACAGGATGCCATCGCTGCAACCGAAAGCGACGAGGTGTTTGAGGCGAGCACCGTGTCGGTTTGAACGATCGATTCGAGTTGCCTGAGCAGCGTCTGCTTAATGTCGAGCCTTTCAACGATCGCTTCAATAACGAGATCACAGTCTGCAAGGCCTTCCAAACTATTGCTGAGGCTTAGTGCTTCGTGGGCCTTTTCCAGTTGGGCAGCTGACAAACGTCCCTTTTCCTGCATCATCGTCCAAGTGTTGTGAATCGAGGCTTGCGCTGCCTCTAGCGCTTTGCCGTCGCTATCGTGCAAGCGCGTCGGGATGCCGATTTGGGCGATGATTTGAGCAATACCTCGACCCATTGCACCAGCGCCAACAACGCCGACACGTTGAAAGCCCGTCACAGGGCTGTCTTGCGGTTGATCGAAGGTTTTTTGGCTCATGAACGGCTAATCCCTTAAGGCTTTAGAAGATCTCTTTGACGGACGTCAGCTTGTCATGGCGTTGATTCTAGCCCTCTACAAGCTCGACCAAGTAAGGACCATTGCCTTAAGATTCCGCAATATGTCCATTGAGGTCGGGCTTTGCTTCGCTGGTGAGAAAGTCTTTGCGGCGCGCTTCAAGCTCGGCTGCAAGTTCAAGCCACTCATCTTCTCGCTTTTGCAGCAAGCGTTCACTGTGAGCGCGGTTTCTCGCTGCTTCCTGCCAGCGACTCGAGTTTTCTCCTGGCGGCTGCAAAAGCAGGGCGTCGCAAGCTGCGATGCTCTGACGAAGTGCTTCCATGTTCGTTTCGCAGCGTTTGATGGCTTGCTCAAGCGGCTTGAGT
>OMIE01000021.1 GCA_900299025.1 Burkholderiaceae bacterium | reverse complement strand
CCGCATGACCAACACGCCTTACATAACGTCTCGTGGCCTTTTCATAGTCGGCCCAAACGCCGCGATTTAACTCTGGGGCTTGAGGCACCATGTTAGCAAGCGAAAAACTTTGTGCCATGGCCGCTTCGCTTGGCATATCGCCTGCAGGCGCCATATGACCGCGATCCCATCCTGATCCTTGGTAGTCCTCGAGTTTTGCGCGGTCTGCAGAAGGTAGGCGAGCTTCGGGATAAAAGCGCCCTGAGCGCTGGATCTTAATAGCTCTTGCAAGATCTTCTGGATCGATGCGTTGGGCAACCCAAACCGGTGTTTTGCTCTGACCAGCATGCAAAATGGCAAAGGCTTCAAAACATAGCTCACGCAGACGCCCAGGCAGCTTCGAAAGATCCATACGCGGCGGCTCTCCACCTGCAAAATGCGATCTACAGTTTGAAAACTTGGGCTGAAAAAAATTTTCAGAAGCTTGCGTTGGCGCCGCCATCGTTCCTAGGATCGTCACAGTCAGCATTACCAGCAAAAAGTGCCACAAGGTCAACGCCGAATTTCGCTTAATCATTACAATGTCGTTTAGGTGGTAGGGCACAAAGGTCAAACTGCGGCTCGCTTTAGATCGCCGATCATAGGTCAACAAAAATCTTCTCCGAATTTGAATCCGAGTAACTATAGTATGGCAACGCGTTCCAAAGAATATGGCGAATCATCGATACGTGTATTGCGAGGACTTGAACCCGTTCGACAGCGACCCGGTATGTACACTCGTACCGATCATCCACTGCATATCATCCAGGAGGTGATCGATAACGCGGCCGACGAGGCACTAGCTGGATTTTGTAACAGTATTGATCTCACACTACATCAAGACGGATCGGTCTCAGTTCAAGATAATGGGCGCGGTATCCCCGTCGGCATTCATCCTGAGGAAGGGGTACCAACCGTCGAGATCGTGTTCACGAGGCTCCACGCAGGCGGCAAGTTCGACAAGCAGACGGGTGGTGCCTACAGCTTTTCAGGCGGATTACATGGCGTCGGGGTATCCGTCACAAATGCCTTATCAAAACGGCTTGAGGTACAGGTGTGGCGAGACGGTGCTGAACATCGCATGGTTTTCGCCCAAGGCGAGGTGCAAGATGCGCTCAAAGAGATTGCTCAAGTTCCCAAACAAAAGAAAGGGACTCGAGTGCGCGTTTGGCCAGAGGCAAAGTACTTTGACAGCCTGCAACTACCACAGCAAGAATTACTACAATTATTACGTTCTAAGGCAGTACTACTACCTGGCGTCAAAGTCAGTCTTCACGACGAAAAAAGCAATAAGACCCAACAGTGGCAGTACAGTGAGGGCCTGAAGTCCTACCTTGACGAGGCAATTCAGCAAAACGACGGTCAATCTTGGCTTTTCCCGCCTTTTGAAGGTGAGCAGTGGATCGAAGCCGGTCACGAAAGTTTTGCTGAAGGTGAGGGCATCCATTGGGTGATCGGGTTCACCGAAGAAGGTGGCTGCGTTCGCGAGTCCTATGTCAACCTTATTCCAACCACGGCAGGCGGCACTCATGAATCAGGACTAAGGGAGGGCATGTTCCAAGCGGTTAAGACCTTCGTGGAGCTTCACGCTCTCTTGCCCAAAGGACTGCGTTTATTACCTGAAGATGTGTTTTCGAGGGTGAGTTTTGTCCTCTCGGCAAAGGTGCTTGACCCTCAGTTTCAGGGACAAGTCAAAGAGCGACTTAATTCTCGCGATGCATTAAGGCTTGCGGCGTCGCTCGTTAAGCCTGCAATGGATCTCTGGCTCAACGAGCATGTTGAATGGGGAAAGCGCCTAGCCGAGATGGTTATTCGCCAAGCCCAGGTCCGACAGCGCGCACTACAAAAGGTCGAGAAGAAAAAGACCTCTGGCATTGCTGTCTTGCCCGGTAAGCTTACTGATTGCGAGTCCAATGATCTGACACGCACGGAGCTGTTTTTAGTCGAAGGAGACTCGGCTGGTGGTTCGGCGAAAATGGGTAGAGATAAGTCCTTTCAGGCTATCTTGCCGCTTCGCGGCAAAGTCTTAAACACTTGGGAGACCGACAAGGATCGATTGTTTGCAAATCAGGAAGTGCATGACGTGGCAGTGGCAGTGGGTATTGATCCCCATGGGCTTAATGATTCTCTCGATTGGAACGGTCTACGTTATGGAAAAATATGTATTCTTGCTGATGCTGATGTCGATGGCTCGCACATTCAAGTGCTACTACTCACACTTTTTTATAAACATTTCCCTCAGCTAATTGAGCGAGGCCATATTTATATCGCTAGACCGCCGCTTTATCGGGTTGATGTTTCTGCCTCGGGCAAACGCCAGGCACGAAAACGTTACTGCCTTGATGAGGCCGAGTTGCGAAGCCTTGAGGATAAACTGCGCAAGGAAGGGGTCAAAGAGAGTGCATGGTCGATTTCTAGGTTTAAAGGCTTGGGCGAGATGAACGCCGAGCAGCTTTGGGAGACCACACTCAACCCAGATACGCGGCGGCTTTCACCGGTGGTGCTCGGCGAAGCGGGAGATGATCCGGTCAGACAATGTTTTCATTTGCTGATGGGCAAGGGCGAGTCGGCGGCACGCCGCCAATGGCTCGAGCGGCGCGGCCATGAAGTTGAGGTAGATATTTGAGATGAGTCAGAACCTGTTTTCAGAACAAATAGCAGATGACAGCTCAAACGATGATCGTGTACGGATTGCCGAGTTTGCTGAACGTGCCTATCTTGACTATGCGATCTCGGTCGTAAAGGGTCGAGCGCTTCCTCAGGGCTCAGATGGTCAGAAGCCCGTCCAACGCCGCATTCTCTTTGCGATGAATCAGCTTGGATTAAGTGCTGACGCTAAGCCTGTTAAATCAGCACGGGTAGTAGGTGAGGTGCTCGGACGCTATCATCCGCATGGCGATAGCGCTGCCTACGACGCACTCGTTCGCATGGCCCAATCCTTTAGCCTTCGGTATCCGTTGATTGATGGCCAAGGAAATTTCGGCTCTCGCGACGGCGATGGCGCAGCAGCCATGCGCTACACCGAAGCACGCCTTACGAATTACGCGAAGCTCTTGCTCGACGAAGTCGACATGGGTACGGTCGACTTCATTGATAACTATGACGGTTCAACACGCGAGCCCGCCATGCTGCCCGCTCGATTGCCCATGGTGCTACTTAACGGTGCATCGGGGATTGCCGTGGGGATGGCAACCGAAATACCATCGCACAACCTTAAGGAGGTGGCAGCGGCCGCTGCTTTGCTGATTCGTAAGCCTAAAAGCACTATCGACGATTTGCTCGCCGTGCTGCCAGGCCCAGACTTGCCGGGTGGAGCGCAGATTATCTCGTCGAAGGCTGACTTACTTGAGGCTTATCGGAGCGGGAGAGGCAGCTTGCGCATGCGTGCGCGCTACGATATCGAAGAGCTTGCACGTGGACAATGGCAACTCTTGGTCAACGAGTTGCCCCACGGCGTATCCACTCAGCAAGTTCTAGAACAAATCGAAGAGATCACCAACCCAAGGCCGCGACTCGGTAAGAAGTCGGTGTCCAACGAGCAGCTACAACTCAAGCAAGCCATGCTTGCTGTCCTCGACGCGGTTCGCGATGAGTCGGGTAAAGACGCTCCTGTACGCCTTGTGATCGAACCCAGAAGCTCGCGTGTTGAACTTAATGAGCTCGTGAGTTTGCTGCTCGTCAATACCTCCCTAGAGACAAACCTAAGCCTCAATATGGTGATGGTTGGGCTAGATGGGCGACCGGTTCAGAAATCATTACTTGAGTGTTTGAGTGAATGGTGTACATATCGGCTTGATACGGTTCGACGCCGTAGTGCGCATCGACTCGATAAGGTGCTTGATCGCATTCACGTACTTGAGGGTCGCCAGCTCGTTCTGCTTAACATCGACGAAGTGATTCGCATCATCCGAGAGTCAGACGAGCCCAAAGCAGCGCTAATTGCAGCCTTTCGTCTCAGCGATCGACAAGCTGAGGATATTTTGGAGATCAGGCTTCGACAATTGGCAAGGCTTGAAGCCATCCGTATTGAGCAAGAACTTAAATCACTGCGCGAAGAGTCCAAACAGCTTGAAACCCTCATCAACGATGAGCAGCACTTACGCAAACAAGTCGTTAAAGAAATTGAGGCTGATGCTCGACAGTATGGTGACCCGCGACGAACGCTTCTTGAGGCCAGCGATAAAGCAAGCATCGACATACGCGTCGCTGACGAGCCGGTAACCGTTATCGTTTCTGAAAAGGGCTGGGTACGTGTACGCCAAGGTCATGGGCATGAGGCATCACAGTTCTCATTTAAATCGGGTGACAGCTTGGATGCGCTCTACCCAGTCATGACTACCGATCAACTTTTTGTCATCAGCACAACGGGCCGAACCTACGCGCTTAGCGTGAGCCAATTACCTTCAGCCCGGGGCGATGGCTCACCGATCACAACGCTCATTGAATTAGAAGCTGGCAGCAGGGTGGCCTATCTGTTTGCGGCTCATGCCAGCGACCGGGTGGTATTCGCTACCCGCCTGGGCCAAGGTTTTCAATGTCTTGCCGCAGACTTAACAACACGACAGCGAGCAGGCAAACAATTTGTGCAGCTTGATCCTCATGATGCGCTCATCCGACCTGTGGTCGATGCCAAGCTCACCCAACAAAAATTGCTCTGTCTTTCAGAACAAGGAAGAGCCCTGAGCTTTCCTCTAGAGGAACTCCGCCAACTCAAGCAAGGCGGCAGAGGCGTGAGTCTTATGGATTGCGACGCCAAAGATCCACTTGTTGCTGTAGCTGTACACACGCCAAGTTCGGTCTTGATTCAAGGTATCGCTCGTGGCGCAAAAGCGATAAGTAGGGAATTTAGTGCTCGGGAGTTGGGTGCCTATGACGCGACCCGAGGCCGAAAGGGGAAGTTACTCGAGCCTCGAATCAAAGCCGCATCAATCATTTCAATAAGTAGCACGGCCACCTGATAAATCGAAGACGGCAGCCGTTGAGAACGATGCATCATCGGTACATAACCAACACACCATTGAGGCGATCTCTTCGACTAAACCAAAGCGATTCATAGGAATCTTTGACAACATGAACTGAATATGGGTCTCGCTCATCTGAGCAAACATAGGTGTCTTGACAGCGGCAGGTGTGACGCAATTTACGGTGATTCCAGTGCTCGCAAGTTCCTTGCCCAAGGACTTGGTTAAACCGATCACAGCAGCTTTGCTAGCACTATATGCGGAGGCGTTTGGATTGCCCTCCTTGCCTGCGATCGAGGCGATATTGACGATTCTTCCCTTTGAGCGAGCTTTCATGTGTTGAGCTGCGACCTGATTGCAAAGAAAGACGCCGTGCAAATTCACATCAAAAACTTGTTTCCAATCTTCAAAGCGATAATCGATAACCGTATGATTTGGCCCCGTAATTCCAGCACTACAAATCATGCCGTCGAGCCCTGCATCATGGCCGCCTGATCGCTCCGCAATCCAGGCAAGACTCTTTTGCATGGCCGCAAATACCGACTGTTGATCGGTGACATCCATCCTGATTGCATAACGATTGGGATCGTTAAGTTTGAGCATGCGGTCGACTAGGTCCTGATTAGCATCCCAGATAATGGCCTTTGCACCTGAATCGATAAGCCTATTCACGATCGCTTCACCGATGCCCGATGCCCCGCCTGTCACGGCAATAAAGCGCTCTTGTAGATCAAGTTGATTCATGGAAAGTGTCCCCAAATTGCGATGGATGGAAAGAAGCCCGTATGATCGCCCCTCTTTCTTAACAACGCCACCCAAGTCATGCCTTTTTTCGTTAAGCGCATTGCCATTTTTTTACTTTGCGCATCCTTAGTCGCTTGTGAAGCAAAGTCTGCGGTTGAATCCAGTCAAGCGCCAAGCCATCACCGTGACGATGGCTATAGCAATAGCGATGGCAGTCGGGTCAACAAGCCACTGAGTGAATTATTCCGATGGTGGTGGTCGAGAAAAGACCTTAATTTACAGGCACTGGTGGCGCCTGAGCGCATCAAGGCCGCCTGGGAGCAAATGCCCAAGGACTGGAAGTCCGATCAGGGTCACGCAAACACTGAACCCTTAGGCGCGAGTGGTGCCCAATCACTACCTCGTAAAGACCACGAAACCCAGCCGCTAGCCAACGAAGCCCAACAACGAGGCAACGAAATCCAATGGTTAGGCCACGCGACGATTGCCCTAAAAATCGGTGATGCACGAATTCTCACCGACCCGCATTTTTCTGAGCGGGCATCCCCATTTAGCTGGATCGGCCCCAAGCGCCTGCATCCGGCCCCTGTGCCGATTGCCGATCTTGGGCGAATCGATTACATCTTGATTTCTCATAATCATTACGATCATCTTGATTTACCAAGCTTGCGGCAAATCGCCAAGCAAGAGGGGGGGCCGCCGCTTATGCTTGTTCCTCTAGGGGTCGATCGCTGGTTAAGAGAAGAGGGCTTTGATCGCGTTCTCGGACTTGATTGGTGGCAACAAAGCAAGCAGGGGTCATTTCAGTTTCACTTTGTGCCAGCACACCACTGGAGTGGTCGCGGCCTATTTGATCGAAACAAGACACTCTGGGGTGGTTGGGTGCTTGAACATCCTGGTTTTCGCTTTTATT
This sequence comes from Burkholderiaceae bacterium, assembly GCA_900299025.1. Classification (GTDB taxonomy): domain Bacteria; phylum Pseudomonadota; class Gammaproteobacteria; order Burkholderiales; family Burkholderiaceae_E; genus UBA3064. The sequence continues at coordinate 22,101 of OMIE01000021.1, read as the reverse complement.
TCGCAGGCGATACCGGTTGGTCTGATGATGTCCACGCAATTGCCAAGCGCTTTGCACCCTTTGATCTTGCAGCGATTCCTGTAGGTGCTTACGAACCTCGTTGGTTTATGGCCAATCAACACATCAATCCCCATGAGGCGGTTCGCATGCATCAGGCACTGGGACAACCGCTCTCTTTGGGCATTCATTGGGGAACTTTTCAGCTCACCGATGAGGCCTACGAAGACCCGATCAAGGACTTGATTGCAGCCTTGAAGCACGAGTCGATTGCACTCGAACGTTTTCGCCTCTTTGTCCCTGGCCAAAAGATCACCATAAAGCCACGAACTCACTAAGGAAAGTAAATCCATGGATACAGCATCGGTGTTATTCGACACGATCGGAACCAAAGCCATGCGGATTGGGCGAGCAAGACTCAATCGCCCCAAACAATTAAACGGTATTAATCTCGAGATGGTTCGCCTCCTTAGCCATCAACTTCGCCGCTGGCGCTCCGATACTTCGATTGCTGCTGTCATTCTTCAGGCAGAAGGAGAAAAGGGCTTTAGCGCAGGCGGTGATGTTGCCGAGGTTATTCGTCAGGTGCGTGATGGTGGCAATGAGCGATATGCCTACGGCGATGCATTCTTTGAAGAGGAATACATCCTGGATCGAATGATCCATCGCTTTGGAAAGCCTTTTATTGTGTTCTCGCATGGCGTCAATATGGGCGGCGGCATGGGCCTGAGCGCTGGTGCTTCCCATCGGATCATCGCTGAGTCATCTAAGGTTGCCATGCCGGAAATTCATATCGGTCTATTTCCTGATGTAGGTGGCGGATTCTTTTTGAATCGACTGCCCCCTGGAGTCGGCATGATCATGGCACTCACAGGGCTCATCATCAACGAGTCCGATGCAATCTATGCAGGCTTATTCGACGCCTTTGTTCCGAAGGCAAACTGGGAGTCGACGATTGATCATTTAACTCAGCTTGAATTCACACAAGACTGGCAGCTAAACCAGCAACTGGTCACAACATGGATGCTCCAGCACGATGCGTCTTTTGATGATGCGATGGCTTCGAGCATGCTAAGTCACTATGCCAAGGCACTGCGCTGGATCGGCGGACAACCGACGCCTGCGAGCATGCTTGAGCAATTGCAGCGAGCAGCCCAAGATGACCCCTGGTTTGATGCGCCTGCAAACAGTCTCGAGCGTGGTTCACCAACCGCAGCGCTTATCAGTCATCGTTATCTTCACGATTGCTTTCATCGCTCGCTCGAGGAGGTCCTTGGTCTCGACTTGGTTCTGGCGCGTCGCTTTTTGCGAGGTCATGATTTCCCTGAGGGCGTCCGTGCGCTCTTGATTGACAAGGACAAAACGCCACGCTGGCGTCATACGCGATTGGGCGAGGTTAGCGCTGATGAGGTTGCGCAGCACTTTGCCGATCTTGATTACTAATCGTGTGATGAACGGTCGATTGCAAGGAATCAACGCGCTTGAAATTTCACGATCCTGCAGTCACCTAAGCAATTTTTGAGGTAAAACTTTATGACGAGCACCGCGACCGAAGCATCGAGCCAGGCTCAAACTCATGGCTTTCAGGCAGAGGTTAAGCAGCTTTTGAAGCTGATGATTCACTCGCTCTACTCGAATCGAGAGATTTTCCTCCGCGAGCTAATCTCAAATGCATCTGATGCCTGCGACAAACTACGCTTTCAATCGGTCAGTAAACCTGAGCTGATCGGTGCTGATGAACTTGGTATTTCAATTCGTCACGATTCGGATGCCCGAACCATAACAATCAGCGATAACGGCATTGGCCTTAGCCTCGAGGACGCAGTCTCACATCTTGGAACGATCGCTAAATCGGGTACACGCGAGTTTGCAAGCCAGCTAAGTGGCGACCAAAGTAAAGACGCTCAGCTGATTGGTCAATTTGGCGTTGGTTTTTACTCTGCTTTTATTGTTGCCGAGCAAGTGACGGTTGAGAGTCGTCGTGCCGACCTAGCACCGGATCAAGCGGTTCGCTGGCGCTCGAGCGGCGAGGGTGAATTTGAGGTTGAACAAATTACACGAGAGGCTCGCGGCACGGATGTGATTTTGAAGTTGCGCGCCGATCCAGGTGATGCTGAGGGTGAGTCGTTCAGCGATTTACTTTCTGGCTGGAAATTGCGTGAACTGGTTCGTAAATATTCCGACCATGTTCAGTTGCCCATTCGCATGAGTAAGGAAGAATGGGACAAGGACGCCGGGAAAATGGTCCAAAAGGACGAGCTTGAAACCATTAACCAAGCCAGCGCACTCTGGACTCGAAACAAGTCAGAGATTACTGAGGATCAATATAAATCGTTTTATAAACACATCGCTCATGATTTCACTGACCCTCTGGCATGGACCCACAACCGGATTGAAGGACGCAGCGAATTCACGCAACTGCTCTACATACCATCAAGAGCCCCTTTCGATCTCTGGGATCGTCAACAGCGACATGGTTTAAAGCTTTATATCAAACGCGTCTTCATTATGGAAGATGCAGAGCAACTCCTGCCAATCTGGTTACGATTCATGCGCGGTGTCATCGACTCATCGGCTTTACCGCTGAATGTTTCCAGAGAGATTCTTCAAGAGAGCCGTGATGTCAAGACGATACGCGAGGCCAACGCAAGGCGCACACTATCCTTGCTCGAGGATCTTGCGGAAAATCGTCCCGACGACTATGCAAGCTTCTGGCAGTCATTCGGACAGGTCCTAAAAGAAGGCATGAGCGAAGAAGCGGGCCATCGGGACCGTCTTGCCAAGCTGCTCCGCTTTGCATCGACCCAGTCCGTCGTCGGTGTGGAGGCCGATAAGGCTCAAACCGTAGCACTTGCCGACTATGTGAACAGGATGAAGCCCAAGCAAGAGGCTATTTACTACGCCACCGCTGATACGCTTGAGGCAGCGCGTCATAGTCCTCACCTTGAGGTCTTTAGGAAAAAGGATATTGAAGTGCTACTGCTCACCGACAGGGTCGACGAGTGGATGTTGAGCTACTTTCAGGAGTTTGAGGGCAAGAAGCTGCTATCCGTTGCCAAAGGTGGCCTCGATCTAAGCGCGCTTGAAGACGAGGAAGAAAAGAAAAAAGTAGAGGAAAGCGCAAAGGCGATGAAGCCCTTGCTCGATTCAATCAAGGAATCGCTTGAAGATCGGGTCAAGGAAGTGAGAATCACGCAGCGGCTTACCGAATCGCCATCATGTTTGGTGTCAGAAGAAGGCGATATCAGCGGCCATTTAGAACGCTTGCTCAAACAGGCGGGACAAAAGGCACCCGATCGCAAGCCTATTCTAGAAATTAATCCAGATCATATCCTTGTGAAGCGATTGCAATCGGAACAAGGCGCAATTAAAGACTGGAGCTTACTGCTCTACGAGCAAGCGCTTATTGCCGAGGGCGGACAGCTGAGCGACCCAGGTTCTTTTGTAAGGCGTGTTAATGATTTGCTCATTGCGATGTCAATGCGTTGAGAACCCGACAAGCAGGTCTTAAGCCACAAGCCTTGACTTTTTCTGAATCGGAGGGTGTTCGCTATTTGCATTTTGGAACACCCTGGATTCAGGGAGCGATGCGGATCAAACACCCGCATCGCTTAGTACTCGAGTACACCCAAGACATGATGGCATGGCTCATGCTCCTAGCTGCGCCAAAACGCTTGCTTCAGCTCGGCTTAGGCGCTGGTTCTTGTGCTAGATTTTTGTCGCATTATCTGCCAGCTATCAAGCAGACGGTTGTCGAGTTGCATCAGGAGGTGATTTTGGCAAACGCTATTATGTTTGGCACAAAATCTGATGCATCGCTTTCGATTATTCACGATGATGCCAGCCGCTTTATGGCGAGCTCCAAAGATTCGTACTGGCCTGTTATCCTCGCCGATCTCTACGATGCCGATGCTCAAGGTCCCACTTGTGATAACACAAGCTTCTACCAAAACTGCTATCGATCGCTAACCGCACCTGGTCTTATGGTGCTCAATCTCTTTGGCAGCCACGCAAGTTGGAAGCCCAATTATCGTGCGATAAGCAAGGCATTCGGCACTGAACCCCTCATTCTAAACCCGAGTGAGGCCGGTAATGTTGTCGTGATCGCAAGCAAAGGCCCATCGATGCACTGGCCTCCAAACGAGCAAAAAACCGATTGCGAACGCTATCTACGGCAGCGCGCAGTCTTACTGAAGACTGCGCTGGAGCTTCCCACAGCGCGTTGGATCAAGCCGGTTGCTGAGTATCTTTGTCGGCCCCAGGTGTGATGGCTCCCCTGTTCTCAGCGAAAACCATTCAAGCAAAACCTAAACCAGTAAAAAAATCTTCAAACCGACCGCCAGGTGGCTCAAAACGTCCATCCCGCCAAACAAGACGCGACGGACCTGCGATCAGTGATTGCGCAATGGGATGCGCCTCATCGCCTGGGTAGGCAACGATCCTACCACCGTCGGCTGCCTCAAGGGGTTCGGGTTGAATATGAGGTAGCAAGCGATCACCAGCATGCTTGAGCGCATCGTCGACTCGAGAAAACCGGGATAGTTCAATCAACGTCATAATTTGTGGTGGGGCGAGCATGATTTCTTGCTTCCAATAGCGTTCCAAAGCTTGAATCGGGCTGGCCCACAGCCCCTGAACCGACTCTTCGCCATCGTGGCGAGCTTCTTCACCATCAGGCAGTGCCGCGAGAAAGAAAAAAGTATCAAAGCGCTTCGTGCTCATGGAAGGCACTCTTGGGGTAATCCACCGTGACCATCCCTCGATTGCGTCGATGGAGACTCGCACTGCGCACTCTTCTTCGGTTTCACGCAGAGCCGCACGCATAAAGGCAGCCGCTTGCGGAGGATCAACTGACTCGTGCGCGAGTCGAGCATGCAAACGCCGAGCCCTGTGCATGGTCTGAGCTTCATCTTCGCCTTGTCCCGGCCGATGATCCTCTCGATCGACTTTACCGCCAGGAAAGACCCAAACACCGGCCATGACCGAAGCAGCCTGCGGGCGTTCAAGCAAAAAAGCTTCGATGCCGCCCACCTTGTCGCGCAACAAAATCACGCTAGCAGCAGGTCGAGGAGGATCAGCAACGGCCTGATGGTTAAGCGATGCAGACTTCTTTGGGCTTGAGCTGTTCAATTGGATCACTTATGCGTCAGGTTGATCACTTGAAAATCATTTGGATAACTCACGCATGGCACGTTCAAGTCCAGACATCGTGACAGGGTACATGCGCTGAGACAAAATCTGCCGAATAACAGAAATAGACTGCCTATACTCCCAGACGCCTTCGGGCTCTGGGTTGAGCCAGGTGAACTTTGGGAATCGTTCTGCCAAACGCTGTAACCAGACAGCACCCGGTTCATCATTGTTGTACTCAACCGAACCACCTGGCTGAAGAATCTCATATGGACTCATGGTTGCATCACCGACGAAAATCAGGCGCCAATCGGGATTAAATTTGCGAATCAGATCCCATGTCATCAATCGCTCGCTGTGGCGACGTCGGTTATTTTTCCAAACAAAGTCGTAAACACAATTATGGAAATAATAAAACTCTAGATTCTTGAATTCCGAACGTGCTGCAGAAAATAACTCTTCGGTCTGTTTGATGTGGTCATCCATGGTCCCACCCACATCAAGCAGCATCAAGACTTTGATGGTGTTGTGACGCTCGGGCACCATTTTGATGTCGAGATAGCCAGCATTTCTGGCCGTTGAAGCGATGGTATCGTCAAGATCAAGCTCTTCCTCGGCACCTTCACGGGCAAACTTTCTTAGGCGTCTGAGCGCTATTTTGATATTGCGCGTGCCGAGTTCAACCTGATCGTCGTAATCCCGGTACATGCGCTGTTCCCAGACTTTGACCGCTGTCCGGTTTCCGGCAGACGGCCCTCCAATTCGAATGCCTTCAGGGTTGAACCCACCATTACCAAAAGGTGATGTACCGTTTGTACCGATCCACTTATTGCCGCCCTGATGCCTATCTTTTTGCTCATCGAGCAGTTGCTTTAAACGCTCAAGAAGCTTATCGATGCCTCCCATTGCCTCGATGGCAGCCTTTTCTTCGGCGGTAAATTCGCGCTGAAATTGCCGCTTTAACCATTCGAGCGGCAGCTCCACTTCGATGGCAGGCAGCGTTTGGATCCCATGAAAATAGGCCCCGAAGGCCTTATCGAATTTATCGAAAAGACGCTCATCTTTGACCAGGCTAGCACGGGCCAAAAAATAGAAATTATCGAGCGATGGTTCGATTACTTCGGCCTTGAGTGCTTCGAGCAAGGTTAAAAATTCTTTGATCGATACAGGAAGTTTTGCAGCCCGAAGGTGTTGAAAAAATGGAATCAGCATGCAACGCCCCCTAATGTCTTACGAAAAGCATAGAGCGAGGCGATCCTCGCCCCGTTACAGCCATCACATACAAGCGGCGGCCTATCGGTTCAGAAGCGAATAAGAAAACCATAACCGCCTAGCGATTATGGCGAGCCATAAACATTAAACGCTCAAACAAGTGAACGTCTTGTTCGTTTTTAAGTAATGCGCCGTGCAAAGGTGGAATAACCGCCTTGTTATCCTTACTTTGCAAGGCTTCTACGGGAATATCTTCAGCCATCAGCAGCTTAAGCCAGTCGAGTAATTCAGAGGTCGATGGCTTCTTTTTGAGGCCTGGTAGTTCGCGGATCTGGAAAAACGACTCCATCGCTACCTGGACTAAGTCCTTCTTAATGTCGGGAAAGTGCACATCGACGATGCGCTGCATCGTGTCTCGATCGGGAAACTTGATGTAATGGAAAAAGCAGCGGCGCAAAAATGCGTCGGGGAGCTCTTTTTCGTTGTTCGAGGTGATGATAACCACAGGGCGATGGCGCGCCTTGATGGTTTGCCTGGTTTCGTAAACGAAAAACTCCATGCGATCGATCTCGCGGAGTAAGTCGTTGGGAAATTCAATATCCGCTTTATCAATCTCGTCGATTAGGAGTACGACCGGTTGATCCGCGATAAACGACTGCCACAAGACACCTTGAACAATATAGTTGTGGATATCTTTGACTTTCTCGTCGCCAAGCTGTGAGTCGCGTAAGCGCGAGACGGCATCGTATTCGTAAAGCCCTTGTTGGGCTTTCGTTGTGGATTTAATGTGCCATTGCAGCAAAGGCATGCCTAAGCCAGATGCCACTTCTTCAGCCAGCATGGTCTTACCCGTACCCGGCTCACCTTTAATGAGAAGCGGCCGCTGCAAGCGCATGGCCGCGTTAACGGCCAACTTCAGATCATCGGTTGCAATATAAGACGAAGTACCCTCAAAACGCATGTTTTTTGCTCCACATGTAGACCTTGCGCAGTATAGGCGAGCAAAAGCGAAGTTCCAGCGTTGGACGCATTTACGCAATGTCAGTTAGAATCCGCCCGGTCTATGTAGCGCGCCATCACTGTGATTCCTGGAACGAGACAGTGCAGGGTCCTTGAACAATGAAATGGTATGAAAGGCGCGATGTAGCCATCGTTGGGTGGAATTTTGGGACGTCGATAACGATAATCGGGGGAATTCGCATGAGAAACAAGCACTCTGTCGGCCATCTTGCTGCAAGGAAAAGCCCGGTAGGTTTCGGCGCTTTAATGCTTCCTAGGTCGATTGCGGGCTACGCTGCCGCTTTCATGATTGCCCTTTCTTACGGTGCTCAGGTCCAGGCTCAGCAAGCCGCTGGTGGTGACGCCAAAGCAGGGGCAGACAAACGCAGTCAATGCATCGGCTGCCACGGGATTCCGGGCTACAAAGCCTCTTTTCCCCGCGTTTATAACGTCCCTATGATTGCAGGCCAAAATGCGAAGTACATCGAAGCAGCGCTGTCGGCTTATCGTAAGGGTGATCGTCCTCACCCAACCATGAGGGGAATTGCGGGTAGTCTTAGCGACGCCGACATCGCTGACCTTGCAGCCTACTACGCAAGCCGCTAGTCGTAGCCGCCAGTTAATCGGGGAGCATTCTCGTGAAATCAACCATGATTGTTAAAAAATCGATGCAGTTTCTTGTTCTTACCGCATTAGCCGGTATGGCATTTTCGGCCCAGGCCAAGGATATTGCTGCAGGAAAAGCAAAAGCTGATGCGGCCTGCGCGGCGTGCCACGGCAAAGATGGCATTAGTACGATTGATCCCAGCTATCCGAAGCTTGCTGGCCAGCACGCTGACTATCTCTTGTTGGCGCTTAGCGAGTACAAAAGTGGTGCGAGAAAAAATGCGATTATGGGATCGCAAGCGACTGCGCTCAGCAAAGCGGACATGGAAAACCTGGCGGCGTATTACGCAAGTCTGAAGGGCACGATGTCTACAAAGCGCTAAGTTGGACGATGGCGTTTCAAAGCAAATCGTCGATACAAACGTAAAAGAGACTTTCCCCGGCCTTAATGTGGCCACGTTCGTGTTCAAGCACAGCGATAACAGGATACTTCGTCAGCGAACTCAATACGCCTGAGCCCTGATTTTGGCTAACAGTTAGTTGGGGCATTCCGCTCTGATCCATATCGAGCCTGGCGCGCTGGAATTCGGTGCGGCCAGGCTTTTTTCGAATGGCTTGCGCGGCCACCGCTGATCGGAGTGGCCAGGGATGGGTCGGCAAGCCCAGTAAGCGGTCTATTGCAGGCACCACGAAGTACCAAAATGTCATGGCCACCGCAACCGGATTACCTGGTAATCCAAGGTAGAGCGCCTTGCCAACCCGACCCAAGGCCAGGGGCCTACCTGGACGCATCGCGACGGTGCAAAAATGAACTTGCCCTAATCTCGCCATAAGACTGCGGGTGAAGTCTGCTTCACCGACCGAAACGCCACCCGACGAGATAATCATGTCTTGCGAGTGGCTAAGCTCGCGCAGCGTCTGCTCAAGACGATTTGGGTCATCGGGAATGATCCCGGCATCGTGAATGGCGATTGAAGGCCATTTAGCCAAGAACGCCTTCAACATGAAACGGTTACTGTCAAAGAGTTGTCCTTGTGCTCGCTCTTCGGAGGCCATTGGATCAAGTACTTCATCGCCGGTTGACAAAATTGCAATCCGTAAAGGACCACGCACTCGGGCTTGTGCGATTCCCAGCGATGCCATAAGCCCCATGTGAATGGCCGAAAGGCGTGTTCCCGACTCGATCACCCGATCGCCAAAAGCGATGTCCTCACCAGCCAAACGTACATGCTGTCCGCATTGTTGCCCTGCGGGAATCACAACGCGGTCGTCTCGCAGGCTGCAAAGCTCTTGCGGCACCACGACATTGAAACCTTCGGGAAGTACCGCCCCAGTCATGACCCTTAGCGCATGTGGATGTTCTGGTGGCGATGAGGGGCTAGGGTGGCCGGCCAAAATCCGATCGCCAACTGGCAATTGCACCTGAACATCAGATCTTAAATCTCTGAATCTTATGGCAAATCCATCCATCGCACTGTTTTGATGCGATGGCACGTTGTAGGGTGCGGTCAGGCTTTGCGTTAGCACTTGCCCATGTAAATCGGCAAGGGAAAGCCAGTGAGACCGCTCCAGAGGACGCAGTCGATCGAGTAACACCTTACGCAGCGCTTCGATGGGAATCATAGGAATCGATTCCTGAGCTTGGCTCAGATCGGCACTTGGCTCCCTAACCTGGACAGACTCGAGTATGTGAATATCTTGCGCTAAGCCCTCGATGTCGAGATGGGGTGAACCCAGAATGCGCTCTGCCTCGATTAACTCCTCGGGCGTATTGATGTTACGGAAGGCTAAAGGCTCGATGAATTCGCAAGAAACATATTTAAGTGATTGATACCATTGATCAATCTTTCTAAAACCACGCTTTAAAAAATGTTCAAGCGAGGCTAGCAGAGCAGGGCGCATCAGTAAAAATACCGGCTGTTCAGCTTCAGGACTTCGTGCAACAACCAGCTCGGAATCTTCCTTGGCGCTAGCTAACATGCTTTGAGCTAAATCTTCAGGAAAAAACGGGCAATCGCAGGGAACTGTGAGCAGCCATTGCGCGGTTATCGCGCGCTCCGAGCGATGGGCGAGTTCGTGGAGGGCTGCGTGCATACCTGCAAGTGGGCCAGCGAAGCCTTCGAGTTTGTCACCAAGTACTTGATGACCCATGGCAGCAAAGACTTCGTGTCTTCGATTGCAATTGATCAATACCTCGTCGACCTGTGGCTGTAAGCGCTGCAAGGTCCACGCAATCAGCGGCTTACCTGCGCAAGGTATAAGGGCCTTATCAACAGGTTCTGGGCCACTCGCCACCATCTGCATGCGCCGACTCAAGCCTCCAGCCAGCACCAAGCCGGTTATCCTGGCTCTTGGGCTAAGGCCATCCGCTGAAGCTATCACTCGCATGCTTGCTTAGCTTTCGAAGTCTACGCGCTCGGGGTGGCTGTAGACGAGAAAGTGCTTGCCCTGGCAACGACCGATAAGGCAGATACCAAGTTCTTGCGCCAACTCGTAGCCCATGGCTGTGATGCCAGACCGCGATAGAAGAATTGCAATGCCCATTTGTGCACACTTGATCACCATTTCTGAGGTCAGCCTGCCCGTGGTGTAAAAAATCTTATCCTCAGGACCTTGCGCTTCAATCGACATCCAACCGGTGATCGCATCAACTGCGTTATGGCGACCAACATCTTCAATGAAGTATAGAAAACCTCCATCCGACCCCGGCTTGTTATCAGCAAGCGCACAAGCGTGGACACCGCCAGCTTCCTGGTACACGGCCTGATGATGTCGTGCCTGCGCAATGACGCGGTGAATCTGTGATTTACTGATTGAAGCTTCGTTGAAGGATCCGAGGCTTTCAGCGTCTGATCGTACGGTTGCCATTAAGTCGCTGTACATGGTCCCCTGACCGCATCCAGTGGTCACGGTTTTGCGATCCATTCGTTCCTCGAAACGGGCAAGACGCTCTGGCTGCTCCCACCATGACTTTCCCGCTAGGGCCAGAGTCCGACTGGTCACGGCGGCAGCACTTGTGTCCCAGTCGACTTGAATACTTGAAACATCGCTCGCCTGCTCAATGATCCGTTGATTCAATAACCATCCCAACGTAAGTAATTCCGGAGCGCGGCCCAAGGTCATCAGCGTAACCATCTCTCGCTTATCGAAGTAAATGCACAATGGATGTTCACCAGCGATCCTGACCTCGCGCGTCAGGGCGTGTTCATCTTTTGCCGTGATTGCGGTGGTTGCAGGCAGGCTTGACTGGCTTAGCGCTATCATCCGCCGATGTAACTCATCTCGATCTTTTGACGCTTGCGAAGACTGCTCGTTGCTTCGGTCCTAAGTTCGGAGTAGCGGTCAAGCCGCTGATGCCAAAACGCAGCAATCGATGCAGCAAGATCGCCGTCGGGAGTACCGCCTCTGAGCAGACTTCGTAAATCCCAGCCCTCGCTGGCGAAAAGGCAGCTGTAAAGTCTTCCATCTGTTGACAGGCGCGCCCTCGTGCAACTTTGACAAAAAGGCTCACTGACTGAAGCGATGAGTCCAAACTCCAAACTACCATCGTCAAAGGCCCAACGCCGCGCAACCTCTCCAGCATAGTTTTCGGCAAGCTGATGAATGCGGTACTGACTTTCAACAAGTTTTAGAATTTCTGAGCTTGAAAAAACCGAAGTCATGGTCCATCCGTTACTCGAGCCAACGTCCATAAATTCGATGAAGCGCAGAATGTGTCCCGAGTGGCGGAAATACTCAATCATTGGGAGGATTTGATGCTCGTTCACACCACGTTGAACCACCATGTTGACTTTTATGTCAGTAAAGCCAGCCTCGTTGGCTGCGTTTAACCCATCCAAGACATCCGCCACTGGAAACTCGACGTCATTCATTTTCCTAAACACCCGATCATCGATAGCGTCCAGGCTCACCGTCAATCGACTCAAGCCCGCCTCACGTAAGTTGCGTGCTTTCCTGCGCAGCAAGGCGCCATTGGTGGTAAGCGTGAGATCGAGTGGCTTTCCAGATGGGGTGCCTAAGCTTGCCAGCATCTCGATCAAACGCTCAAGGTGTTTCCGTAGCAGAGGCTCACCACCCGTAATACGTACTTTTTCTGTGCCGAGCATCAAAAAAACGCGGACAAGTCGATGAATTTCCTCAAACGACAGCAGCGAAGATTGCGGCAAGAATACGTAGTCTCGATCAAAAACTGACTTCGGCATGCAATAAGAGCACCTGAAGTTGCAGCGATCGGTCACTGAGACCCTTAGGTCATGAAGCCTACGTCCGAGTTGATCCCTCAAAAGACTGCTCACAAGTCCCGGCTCAGGCGCTGGCATGGGCCGCGCCTGATACCGTTGATCGACCAATCGAATCGTCTTTTCGCTCATTACCTAAGTCGCTGGAGCGATGATGCTGAGGCCTGAGGCCTACTCTTTTCGGGATGTCTCTACCATTTGTAGGGGCTCTTCTTCCATTTTTGCGAGCGGCTTGCGCTTTCGAACAACTCTTGGTTTCACTTGAACCGCACCCGAGTCGGCATCAACCTGCTTGGAAGTCTCGATCAGCTCGAGCCCCGCCTTTTCGATGCTAAGTCGAATATCCTCGGGAGAGGGCGCAGGCGCTTGTGACTCAGGAGAGGGTACTGGCGCTTGTAACTCGGGAGAGGGTGCAGGCGCTTGAGGCTCGAGCGAAGCGTTGGCACTGACCTCTCGCGTTTCAGGCTTGGCTTCTTGCGTGTCAGTCATTGGAGTTGGACTGCTCGGTAGCAAGGCCGCGACCGCTTCAATAGGCTGAGTCACTTCGATGGATCGAACCTCCACGTCAGCCTGATTTGCCGCCACAGGCTCCGTTGCTTCAGCTGCCTTAGATTCGGCAACCACCGTCTCAATGGCCGCCTTAGGCAGCTCATCGAGCGGCTCCACTCGAGGCTCGTTTGGCACATTGGCGCTGCCGGGCTAGCGTCCAGCTTGTAATGATTCGCCAATCTCAATACCGAGACCGCCGTCCTCAGCGCCCGTCGCTCGGCGCGAGCGTCGACGACGACGCTTGGGTCGGTCTGAACTGTCCTGGTTGTCTTCCTCGTCTGCAGCAGCCTCATTGGTAGGTACGACTGCCGACGTGGCCGCAGCTTGAGTCGCGCCTGGGTCAGTCGCCGCGAGTGGCAGCAGTGGCTGCAGGTCTTGTTGGCCGTCCTCTTGGTCGCTTCGTTTGCGTCTGTCACGGCGCTCACCACGATCACCTCGCTCACCACGTTCGCTTCGTTCGCTTCGTGGCGAACGCTCGCGCGTATCGCTTGCTTCAGCTCGCACATCGCCACGTTCTTGCCGATCCGTCCTTTCGCCGCGTTGATCAGAGCGCTCGCCTCTGTCATCTCTGTCTTGTCGATCAGTTCTGGGTTGACCACGATCGCTGCGGTCTTGGCGCACACTTCGATCGCCACGATCTTGGCGCTCGCCACGTTCACCGCGATCTGAACGCTGACCACCCCGTTCACGGCGGTCACGCCCTCTGCGCTCACGCCCATCCGTGCGCGCTTCAGCTGAATCGGGTGTGCCACTAGCTGTTCCGGAAACCGCGCTACCGGTTTGAACCGAGGCTGCTGTGGCAGCCGCTGCATTTGGACTTACCTGTTCAGCCCTAGCTTCATTAGCTGGTTTGCGTCTAAACCATCCCAAAACCTTGCCCAGGAAACCCTCACTTGAGGGGACAGAGGCAGGTGCCGGACTAGCGGGAGCCCCTGCCGATGTCGCCTGCGCTTGATGGCTTGGGTTGTTGGCTGCATCCATACGGCCCGATGCAGGTCCAGTCGAAGGGGTAGGTCTAGCCACTGGACCCTGACGATCTGACGGGCTACTTGGGGCAGGCGCCGTTGGTGTAATGCCTTTGACTGCAGCTTCTTGAGGCTTGCGGTGGCCATCAAATTTTGAATCCAGAAAGCTCGTATCCTCCTGGGGTCCATCGGCAAGCGCGTAGCTCACTCGATACGAACCCAGTCGCTCATCGTCATGCTTGAGGCGATCAAGCTTGTAGTGCGGCGTTTCCAGATACTTGTTGGGAATAAGAATGATCTCAACCCTCAAGCGAGCCTCCATTTTGTGGATCTCAGCTCGCTTTTCGTTGAGCAAGTAGGTCGCTACTTCGACAGGCACTTGGGCGTGAACCGCTGCGCTCCCTTCTTTCATCGACTCTTCTTGAATCACTCGCAGCACATGCAGCGCAGAGGACTCCACATCCCGAATGACACCGGTCCCATTGCAACGCGGGCATGTCATGTGCGAGCCCTCATTGAGGGCAGGGCGCAGGCGTTGGCGCGACAACTCCATCAGCCCAAATCGACTGATTTTCCCCATTTGGACTCGCGCCCGGTCATAGTGAAGGGCATCTTTGAGTCGGGACTCAACCTCGCGTTGATTTTTGCTCGACTCCATGTCGATGAAGTCGATAACGATCAATCCGCCTAAGTCGCGCAAGCGCATCTGACGGGCGGCCTCATCAGCCGCCTCGATATTGGTGCGCATGGCGGTTTCTTCGATATCGCTTCCACGAGTTGCACGCGCTGAATTCACGTCGATGGCGACCAGCGCTTCTGTGTGGTCAATGACAATTGCACCACCCGAGGGCAGCGGAACCACCCTTGAGTGGGCGGTTTCGATCTGATGCTCAATTTGAAAGCGTGAAAACAAGGGCACATCGTCGCTGTAACGCTTCACGCGCCCCATGTTATCGGGCATCACCACCGACATGAAGGCTCTTGCCTGCTCGTAAATATCTTCGGTATCAATCAGGATCTCACCAATGTCGGGCGAGAAGTAATCGCGGATGGCTCGAATCACCAGGCTCGATTCGAGATAAATCAGCATTGGGGCCCGATTGTCGTTAGCCGCCGACTCGATCGCTCGCCACAGTTGAAGTAAATAATTAAGATCCCACTGTAACTCTTCGGCACTTCTTCCGATACCTGCCGTGCGTGCGATTAAGCTCATGCCCGAAGGGATCTGAAGCTTTTCCATCGTCTCACGTAATTCCTGACGATCTTCACCTTCGATACGCCGCGACACACCACCACCTCTCGGGTTGTTGGGCATCAAGACAAGATAGCGCCCAGCAAGTGATATCAGGGTTGTGAGTGCGGCACCTTTGTTGCCGCGTTCCTCCTTCTCGACCTGGACAATGAGTTCTTGACCTTCGGCGATCACATCTTGAATCCGCGCGCGACCCGACTCGCTACCTTGTTTGAAGTAGGAGCGAGAAATCTCTTTAAAAGGGAGAAAACCGTGGCGGTCTTCGCCATAGTTCACAAAGCAGGCTTCGAGACTAGGCTCTACGCGAGTGACCACGGCCTTGTAAATATTACTCTTGCGAGACTCTCGTCCAGCGCTTTCGATATCAATGTCGATCAGCTTTTGACCGTCGACAATTGCAACCCTGAGCTCTTCGGCATGGGTTGCGTTAAACAACATTCGCTTCATTTGCACTCCTTCGCACCGGCGTGGCTTGCGTTGCCAGCCCAATGGAACGAGAGCAGTCGCTCTTCCCGGCGCGACCGGGTGTGTTCGCAGCGCTTAATTCACCTTCATAAGCCGTCTATAAGCCTCAGTAAAAGCCATTGCTGCAAAGAATCCTTTTCATCGTAAGGATCGAGAAACTGTCTCGCTCGCTAGGCACCCCGGACCATCCGGAGCCGCGCATCATTCGTTTGTCTGGATGACGCGCTAGGCGCCGATTTCGGGCGGCAAAGGCCGCATATTTCGGGGCTTTAAGGCACAATGCGAGCCTCTTGCGCGACTTCGGACTGGTGTTGACGACATAAAACCGCATACATCGCAGGCGTTAACCCGAGTCCGGATCTTTACTCAGACAAACCAGTATAACCCACATGACATGGCATAACGCGCAGCATAGTGTTGTCGACCCCGAGTACGCCGGGCAACGGCTCGACAACTATTTGATCGCTAGGCTCAAGTCACTGCCAAAAACCAGGATCTATCGCATGATTCGCAGTGGGGAGGTTCGCTTAAATGGCAAACGAGTAGATGCTCAACATCGACTCGAGGGAGGGGAGGATTTGCGCATACCACCCTTGAGGGACCTAAGCCAGTCAAAGTTACACGGGATCGAAGCCTCGCAAAAGACCCTTGGAAACCCTGCTTCAACGATGGAAAGCCCATCGTTTGCTGTCTTGTTCGAAGACGAGTCGCTCCTGGTCATTGATAAGCCCGCAGGTGTAGCGGTTCACGGCGGTAGCGGGATAAGCCGAGGACTCATCGAGTGGCTTCGTTTACAACGACCTGAACTTGCCTTCCTTGAACTTGGACATCGACTCGATCGTGAGACCTCGGGCGTTTTAGTGCTCGCCAAACGGCGCAACGCCTTGCTGCAACTCCATCGCGCCTTTCGAGAGCGCGTCAGTGAAAAGCACTATATCGCCGTGGTAAGCGGACGAGTACCGAAGCGTGATCGCGTGTTACGCCATCGCCTTCAACGCTACACGGGCGCTGCCGGAGAGCGGGTTGTTCGTGTTGAACAAGAAGGCGTGGAAGCCGTGTCAGTTATCCGTGGCCTGGGCAGCCTCGAGCGGGACACACCGAGCCAGATTTCGACGGTTTTGGTTCGTATTGAAACTGGGCGCACCCACCAAATCCGCGTTCACTTAGCCCACGAAGGCTTCCCTATTCTTGGAGATGAGCGCTATGGCGATTTCGCGCTGAATCGCCATCTACGAACCCAAGGACTGAGAAGAATGCTATTACATGCCTGGCGACTCGAGCTCGCCTGGCCTCAGGCAAGCGGTGGACGCTTGTGTTTTCGTGCACCAGTCCCGCTAAGCTTTAAGTCATGGGCAAGCGGCATTGAATCTTAGGCAAAGCATACAAAAGGAATCGATGTGGCATTGGATCTTGTAGTCTTTGACTGGGACGGAACCTTGATGGATTCAACAGGCGCGATAGCCCATAGCATCCAGTCGGCAGCGCGTGATCTCGGGCTTGAGGTGCCGGATAGGAAGAAGGCAGCATGGGTCATTGGCCTTGGTCTACGCGATAGTCTTAAACACGCCGTACCCGATTTGCCTCAGCAAGACGTAGCGGCGTTCGTCGATCGATATCGCCACCATTACCTTCATAGCGAACCAGCGCTTGGTGCGTTTCAAGGCGTTGTACCCATGCTTGAGCAACTTCAAAGTCTTGGGGTACCGATGGCGATTGCAACGGGGAAGTCGCGGATGGGCCTCAATCGCGTGCTAGAACAAACCGGGTGGCGACGATTTTTTACTGAAACACGCACCGCAGACGAAGGGCACCCCAAACCCCATCCCTGGATGCTGCTCGATTTGCTGAGCTCGCTCGACATTCACCCTTCACGCGCGATGATGATTGGTGACACAACCCATGACCTTGAAATGGCCGCAGCTGCGGGTACTCGGGCAGTCGCAGTAAGCTATGGCGCTCATAGTGCGGAAGATCTCGCGCTTGCTCAGCCCGAAGCGATTTTTGCTGACACGCCCACCTTAGCCCAATGGTTGAACACCCAGGTTAACCCATGACTGACTCGATTACCTCGACATGGAAAACGGTTTGGACCGACGCCGGAAGCGCACATGACTTGCAAGATGGCGGCACCGGCCTCAGAACCTTGATACCTGGACCTGGCGGCGAGGTTTCAGCCTTCGTCGTGCAGTTTCAGGGCAGGGCCCATGCCTACTTGAACCGCTGCGCTCATGTGCCGGTGGAGCTTGACTGGCTGGAGGGCGCATTTTTTGATGATACCGGCCAGTATCTTGTGTGCGCGACCCACGGTGCAATGTACGAACCCCAAAGCGGCCTGTGTGTTGACGGACCTTGCAAAGGGCGGTCCTTGGAACCACTCGAGTGCCGGATCGAAGACGGTCGTATTCAAGTCAGGCGTCAACAAAGGGCTCAGCATGAGTCATGATCCAAACCAAAGCGAGCCGGCAGCCCCAAGCGAGCGGGCAGACCGAAGCCATGCCTGGGCGACCGCGCATGACATTCAACAAGCTGCGCTGCTGAGACTTCTTGAGGAAAATCAACGCGAACAGGTGCGCAAGCGCCGTTGGGCCATCGCTTTTAGAAGTCTTTTTATCCTGGTTTTGCTCTTATTTTGGTATGAGTGGCGCAACGTCAGCGGGCATGAAACCGCCAAGCCTGATCGCCACACTGCCTTAATCGATATCCGAGGCGAAATCGATCACGAATCCGACGCCAGTGCCGACCAGATCACCGGTTCGTTGCGTGCTGCGTTCGAGGATCAGGGCACAGCGGGCGTGATCCTTCGGCTCAACAGCCCTGGCGGTTCGCCGGTTCAAGCGTCCATCGTGTATCACGAGATTTTGAGACTACGTGAGAAGCACCCGGAGATTCCGATCCATACCGTTGTTGAGGATATTTGTGCATCGGGCGGTTACTTCATCGCCGCAGCAAGTGACAAGATCTTTGTAGATCCCAATAGCCTCGTTGGATCGATCGGTGTGCGTCTCGATGGCTTTGGCTTCACCGAGGCGATGAAGCGACTTGGCATTGAGCGCAGGCTTTTCGTCGCCGGAACCGATAAGGCAATGCTTGACCCTTTCAGCACCTTAAGTGAATCGCAACGCCTGCACTTGCAAAGCACCCTCGAAGCCCTGCACCAGAACTTTATCGAGGCGGTTAAAAAGGGGCGGGGCGAACGCTTGCAAGACGATGACAAACTTTTTAGCGGTCGGGTTTGGAGTGGCGATCAGGCCATCAAACTCGGCCTCGCCGATGCGCGAGGTTCTGTTGACCAGGTCGCTCGTGACGTCATCAAAGCTGACGATGTGGTCGACTTCAGTCCACGCCCTTCGCTGGCCGAGCGATTTGCCAGGCGCGTCGGTGTGGAGACTTCAAAAGTGCTTGCGACGATGGGCCTTCAAATCATGTCGACCACCAACCGCCTTCGTTAATCGACTTTCTTTTGCCTTGTTGCATGCGAGGATGAATACCGCCGGATCGCGACCCGGCGACCACGCAAACTGCTTCCACTGAGCGATGGTTTTAGCGTAGATCCGCTCCTTAGGGCTTCCCAGTGCGCTAGCAACGCACATCCAGGTTTCGTCGCTCAGGACAGCACGAAGCGACGCCATCATCGCATCATTTCGGTAAGGTGTTTCAATAAAAATAATGCTTCGCCCGTCTTGCCGACTTGAGTGCTCCAAGCTGCGAAGGCTCGCCTCGCGGGCATCGCTAGCAGCAGGCAGGTAGCCCTTGAACTCAAAATGTTGGCCATTAAGCCCCGATGCCATGAGGGCGAGCATGATGGACGATGGCCCAACCAGCGGTCTCACGACGTAGCCGTTGGCATGAACTGCTGCGATCAATGCCTGCCCTGGGTCGGCAATTGCGGGAAGACCAGCCTCCGACAAAAGCCCAACCGAATGGCCGGCTTCAAGCCAGTCAAGTACCTGCTTGATCACTGCATCGCTTTGCGCAGTTACTTGGGCGGTGTGCTCATTCCAGACCTGCATCAAAGCCTGCGGCAGCGGTTGGGGCCACGCGCAACGCTTAAGCCAGGCACGTGCAGACTTCGCATCCTCAACGACAAAATGAGTGAGCGATCGGAGTTGGGCTAACACTGGTCCGGGCAAGGATTGCTCCGGATCGCTATCGGGGTCAAGCGCAGTCGGCAGCAGAATCAGCGCTGAAGATGTCATAGTCTGCAT
Source organism: Burkholderiaceae bacterium (assembly GCA_900299025.1). Lineage (GTDB taxonomy): Bacteria > Pseudomonadota > Gammaproteobacteria > Burkholderiales > Burkholderiaceae_E > UBA3064. The sequence continues at coordinate 2,483 of OMIE01000021.1, read as the reverse complement.
CGGCAAGAAATTGACTGAGGCGTATGAGCGGGAGACCAATTAATGCCGTGGGATCTTCTGATTGAATCGATTCCATCAACACAATGCCAAGGCCCTCACATTTTGCTGAACCCGCGCAATCGTAGGCCGGCTCCCTATCAAGGTAGTGCTCGATAAGGGTGTCACTTAGCTCGCGAAATTTAACAGTGGTTTCAACAACCGCCGTACGCTGAAATGCCGCAAGCTGATGCTCGCCATGCTCAGCTGTGACGCCTCGAACCAGGGCTAAAGCGGTAAAAAAATGGAGCGTCTTGCCGCTGGCCCAGCGGAGTTGCTCCATGGCAGCCGCGCGGTGACCTGGCTTACCAATCGCCTCAAAGCCGTCGATGGTGGCCGCCTGGTCCGAACCGATCACAAGCGCCCCGGGGTACAGGCGCGCTACCGCCATTGCTTTCTCAAGGGCAAGACGAAGGGCCATCGCTTCAACGGCCTCGCCAGGCTTTTGTACCTCGATGACATCAGGCGAGATTTGCTTGAAATGACTCGTTAATCGTTCAAGCAAACCCCTGCGGTAGACCGAGGTTGAGGCGAGGATGAGTTGAGGGCTTTGCTCGGGTAAAGTTTCCACGAATGACCTTGTCGACACGACACTTCCTATGCTTTGATATTGCAAGCCGCGCACTTCCTATGCCTTGGTACTGCAAGCTGCGCCTGCGCTGAGCAACGTATCATAGAGCGATAAACCTTCAAGTAGCTGCCTGAGCCCATGAGCCTTCAAGAATCAGACTGGACACCGCGATCGCTGCCTTTGCTCGCATGGATTGAACGTGGGGGGGTGTTTGAGGCAAAGCTCGATGCCGAGCTCTTAATCGACACCATGCCCCGACTTTATTCGCTAGCGCTTCATCCCCCTCGGGAAGCGCTGCGCTGGCGCGCCTGCGGACTAAGCGATCTGGATGCCGCCGAACGCCGACACTGGCTAAGGCTTGAAGCTTTTGCTCAACTCATCCTCACCTGTCAACGCTGCATGCACCCCTTGAGCCTTGATTTAGAAGTGAAGCGGCGGTTTTTAGTCGCTCCAAATGAAGCCCTTGCCAACAAGCTTGAAGACAGCGCCCAAGATGACTATGACGTCATTGCCCACGACAAGCAGTTTGATCTTCTGGCATTGATCGAAGACGAATTGCTGCTTGCCTTACCGATTGTTCCAAAACACTTGCAGTGCGAACCGCCCGTAATGGCGCAAACCGAAGCAAGTCAAGCATCCACACGTCAACGACCGTTTGCTGTTCTTTCCACGCTTAAGCGAAGCAAGGAAAATGGGCGGTGATATAATCGCGGATTAGTTTTTTTCATGGAGCCGCATCATGGCCGTCCAGCAAAACAAAAAATCCCCTTCAAAGCGCGGTATGCACCGTGCTCACGACTTTCTGAGTGCACCACCGATCGCGGTTGAATCAAGTACGGGCGAAATCCATTTGCGTCACCATGTCAGCCCCAACGGCTTTTATCGTGGCCGGAAAGTTGTGAAGTCAAAGTCGGACGAGTCCTAAGCACTACAGGGCGGCACAGCGGAGTCTATGATTGCTCCGTGGGTCGATGGACGGTCCGCAAATCACAATTGCAGTTGACGCTATGGGGGGCGACCACGGCCTCCCAGTAACCGTTCCCGCCACGATACAATTTCTATCACAAGCAAGCAGTGCAAAGTGCTTGCTTGTGGGCGACGAGTCGGCGATTCGGCGCGCGCTCGACAGCAAAACCCCCGCCACTTCAATTCGCAGTCGGATCGAGCTTGTCCATGCCTCCGAGGTGGTAGGCATGGATGAGGCCATCGCGGTTGCGCTTCGCGGCAAGAAAGATTCGTCGATGCGACGGTCCATTGAATGCGTCCGTGATGCTCGCGCTCAGGCTTGCGTGAGCGCAGGCAACACCGGTGCGCTCATGGCCTTATCACGCATGGTGCTAAAGACCATGGAAGGCATCGACCGCCCAGCCATCGCAGCGCAAATGCCCAATGTTCGCGGTGGAGCAACCATGATGCTCGATTTAGGCGCAAACGTCGATTGCACTGCCGAGCATTTGCTTCAGTTTGCGATCATGGGTGCAGCCCTATCGTCTGCGCTTGATCAATCTCGGCGCCCATCGATCGGTTTGCTGAACATCGGCGAGGAAGTCATCAAGGGCAATGACGTGGTCAAGCAGGCCGGCGAACTCTTGCGAGGCAGCGGTCTAAACTTCATCGGTAATGTCGAAGGCAAGGATATTTTCTCGGGTATGGTCGACGTTGTGGTCTGTGATGGATTTGTTGGCAACGTTGCCCTAAAGACCTCTGAAGGCCTCGCGAGCATGCTCGCCCAAACCCTGCGCGAGGAGTACGGCAGAGGTCTTGTTTCAAGGCTTGCAGCGCTGGTATCGCTGCCGGTGATACAGCGGATTCGCCGTCGGATGGATCACAGACGTTATAACGGTGCCTCGCTTGTCGGGCTTCGGGGCATTGTTTT
>OMIE01000020.1 GCA_900299025.1 Burkholderiaceae bacterium | reverse complement strand
ATTATCCTTTGCAACAATGCTTTCCGTATCGATATAAAACCGATCTTCCTCTCCTTGCTGGGAAAGTGCCATCCAGCTTTGGGCTTGCGCCTCTAGGACAAAGCAAAGTAGTAAGCCAAGCGTGACCAGTCGCATCAGAGTTAGCTCCAGTAAAGCGCTGATCATAGCGCTCTAGGTGCTAGGAATCTGTAAGCGGGTTTTGATTGGCTCCGATGATCATGCCCTTACTAAGCCCAAGTCTTAGCGCGTTATGCTGAGACATATACTCAACGCCTCGATCCAAAAGAGTTCTCCTACCGACTCGCCCCAGTTTGTAGCCAGACTAACAACAAGATAAAAAGTAAGTTCGCTGGTGATTAGCAGCTGCACTGGTTATGGACCTTTAACGCTTTGATGTGCAGACTCAAAGTCATGCAACGGAGGGCATTAGATGGCGGCAATAAAAGTTTCAGAAACAAAATACGCACAATCGGGTGAATTGAGCATCGCCTACCAAGTCTTTGGAGATGGCCAAAACGATCTAGTCTATGTGCCCGGCATTATTTCCCATCTTGAACAGTACTGGGAAGATCCGACGATGGTCAATTGGTTCTCACAATTAGGTCAGCACTTCCGAGTGATCATCTTGGATAAGCGCGGCCAAGGCCTATCTGACCGAATCGATAGCAGTGCAACGCTCGAGGACAGAATTGATGATGTGAATGCTGTTATGCAAGAAGCTCAATCAAAATCAGCTTCCTTGTTGGGACTCTCCGAAGGGGGGCCGTTGTGCTTATTTTTCGCGGCAACCTACCCAGAAAAGGTTGAGCGGTTGATGTTATTTGGCTCTATGGCTCGATTTTATGGTGGCGATGGCTATCCTTACTCTCCTTCCTATGAAGCAATAACAAGTAGGTTAGTTCCTCAGTTTGGTAAGGGTGCATTTGCCTTCATGCTGGGCCGTGAAGGTCAAGTTTCCCAGGAGGATTTGGACCGAGTAAGCCGGCTTGAGCGGATGTCTTGTTCTCCTAGTGCCTTTAAAAAAATCCTCGAAGCAAACCGCCTAATTGACGCCCGGCCTATCCTCGAACATGTGGTGCAACCCACACTGATCGTTCACCGTAGAGGCGATAAGGCTGTCAATTTTCATAGCAGTCGCTTTATGGCAGAGAAAATTCCAAACTGTACTTATTTGGAGTTACCAACAAAGTCCCATTTGCCCAACCTTGATGACACTCACAACTTGGTGACTGCAATGGTTCAATTCCTGGGGTCAACCCAAGTTGCAGCTCCTCAAGGTAAGACCCATACGCGCCTATCGACAGCCTTATTCACTGACATTGTCCAATCTACCGACAAACTTCTTTCCATGGGAGACCATACTTGGCGAAAGACGCTTGACGCTCACGACGCCATAGCGCATCAAACCGTTTCAGATTACAGAGGTCGGCTTGTAAAGAACACCGGTGACGGTATTCTGGCCGTGTTCGACGGTCCGGTGCGGGCTCTACAATGCGCCCAAGCATTGATCTCAGCGCTACAAAAAATTAGCCTTCCAATCCGGGCTGGTCTACATGTTGGCGAGGTCATAAATCGCGGTGGCGACGTCACGGGCATTGCAGTCAACATTGCCGCCCGTGTGATGGATAGAGCCCAGCCGGGTCAAGCACTACTCACTAAAACCGTTAAGGATTTGACAGGCGGAAGCAATATCGAATTCAGATCATTGGGTGATTTCGAACTAAAGGGCTTACCCGAAAAGTTTGAGTTATTTACGCCTTGCACTGCGAACCAATCGAGCAGGGTATGAAAGTGTATTGCTGCAAACCAACAATTTGGCGAATCCATATCATTATCAAACCAGATCCCTTATGGATCCTACAATTTGAAGGGCAAATGGGTACTTAGGATGGCTTCCTCTAGCCGCACGAAGGGATACCAAGGGACTAGGTCGTTCTAACCTTGATCATGGCTATTGACCCACAATGCACGACGAGCAGCACGACTCGCAGCATGCGCTTTCCTCGCCTCGATGCAGGCTTCGGCGATCGCCTTCGGGTCATGGACACATAAACTAATGACCATCGCTTGCGAGTTTGCTGGCAGCTCGGTTAAGCTGACTCGATCGTAAACGCGCCCGTAACCATCACGCTCAAGCAATCCGGTATCGACCAACCAGCGCCTGAGCTCAACGTAATCAGTCTCCAGGCATGCCAAGGCACCATTCAGAACTGCTTTTAGTGCGATATTGATGTCACGCTCGTCGCATGAATCCCGTGGAAGACAACACCAAACCAAGGATAAGGCCTCGAGCCGTTGCGCTAGCCCAAGGCTCCCAAGATGCACCCGCTCCTTTAGGACGAGAGCTTTCACCCGATCTGGCAGCTCTGGAAGATGCTTAAACGGTGGGTTTACATCGCAATCGTTTGACATGAAAATGCTCTAAATATTATGAATATGACACGCAGCTTGTCATTACTGCTAAAAAGCTAGCGACCAAAAGCTGACGCGCGCGAGCTCCAAAAATCCTAGCGCCTGCAGAATCGGCCACCTGTCCTCGCCCGCATCGACCACGAGCCAACACCCTCCTCGACGCCAAAGCAGCTGAGCCCTAATTGCAATCAGGTACTTATAGAGCTCTCGTTGACGGTGGCTTGATATCGTGCCTCCACCGAACAAATGTCCAATCGCCTGATTAGCTGCGTGAATAAGGCCGCCGCTTGCTACGACTTGTCGATTTTCATCACGAATGACCATCAAATGTAGTCCATCATCGCCGCATGCCAAGGCGTCGCGGTATCCTGACAGCCATAAACCCTTATCCTCGTTCGGCCATATCCGATCATATAACGATAAAAGCTCATCAAGCTCGGAAGCGCGGTTACGTCTCGAACAGGCATAGCCCCTCCGAAGGCATACGTTTATGTGTTGATTGCTAACATGAAGTCCAGCGCATCTATTAGGCGGGCCTTCGCAATCAAAACCATAAGCTCTTAGCGCTGCCTTGGTAACGGCGGTCGAATCGTGTCCGTAAACTTTCCAAGTCAAGCGCCTAGCTCGTTGCGACATCCGCATCCACCCAAACAGGTCAAACTTTAAGCCTATCTATAGAACTTGACCGATACGGATTAGCGAGCCATTTTCGTCGATGATTGCGAATTCACGCATGCCCCAAGGCTTGTTCTCAAGCTTTGTTATGCGCGGAATGCCCGAGCTGGGCAATGTCAATGCGGAGAACTCCGTGAATAACGTATTCACATCGTTCACCCTGAAATAGGCGCCAAACGAGGACTCGGCCGGCAACAACTGCTTATGCAAAAAGAAGTGGACCTCGAGTGAGCCATGCTCTGCGATGGCGTAGTCCCCATTCGGCGAGACTACCTCGCATACAAAGCCAAGCCTGCGATAAAAGGCAAGCGTGTCTTCCATCGAGATTGCAGGAAGTGTTGGAATGGCGCGATCAAACTCTTGCATTTTTACCCCTCCCTTAGACACTGAACTTCTACAGCAATATAAGCTGGTGCTGATGTCACCGTCAAAGGTGAGGATGATGTGGGCTACCTGCTAGGACCAAATCCAGATGATCCCGATCCTATTTGGGACTACCGGGAATTTAGCGGTGAATTAGATATCGCCTCAAACCTACCTTGACATCACCTCATGCTACAGACAACCATTAAAGAAGTAGAGAACTCCAACGGCGTCCAAAGCAGGGGGCATATTCAGAAGTGTTGGCCTCGGTAGTAGCTAGAAAGATTGCCCGCATCACCAACTACCTTTTGACCAGACACCGGTCACCTACCAACCGCGAGCCTCCAATTTCGACTGGGACATTAGCTTGTTTAAAGATTGGTGAAAAGCAATCGAATCGCTTCCTAGGTGAAGTCACTTCCTCCCCTTGCTCGCTAGTCTCAGTTGATTGGTCGCCAATCGGACGGCATTAACCTACCGCCATCCAGCGACAGATCAATCCTATTGCCAATAAAGCCGCATAGGATTTGTGGTGAGGATCTCATCAAGGCAATTCTCGGGAAGCCAGGCTTCAAGCGCGGAAAGGAGATCAGCGTAATTAGCATAATGTTCAAAATTTGTACAAGGCCAGTCACTTCCCCAGATCAGCGCAGAAGGACCCAACACTTGATAGAAAGATGACACAAGTGATGCGGCGTCTACACCATGGAGCCGATACGCTCCGCTTAGCTTGATCGTGACCCGCTTTGCCGTTAAGCGCTCCAACAATTTGATTGTCGGATCATCCAAGTCTGCACGACCCGGCTTGGCCATATGGTCTATGACCAGATGAAGGCTTGATGGCAGACTCGCGATGACGCCGGGTAAGGCGCCCCGATCAGTGTGAATTTCAATGTGCCACCCCATCTCTAGCAAGGAATCCCAAAGGCTTGCCCGCCCTTGCCAATCCGATAAGTCATGGGACACACCCGAAAGGTTTAGGCGCAGCCCACGAATGCCCATCGTATGCAAGACGCGTAGTTCTTCAGGACGAATGCTCGGAGAAACGACGGCTACGCCTCTTAATCGATGAGGATCAGCCAGCAGGCTAGCCAAAAGAAGCCGATTATCAACACCAAGAAAACTGGGTTGTACCAATACCCCATGAGTAATCCCAAGCGATGTAGCGCGCGCTTGCCAATCGGAAAGCAAGGAATCGTAGCTAGGGGTGTAACGGGCACCAACAATCGCCTGTCCGGCCTCAAAAACGTGGAAGTGACAATCGACTTGAATCTTTGAAGTAGCTTCGCTCATGTGATACATTTTAGTCATCTAGAGGACTGATGATAAGTCGTGATGATATCAAGCTTGCCGCCTTTTGGTCAGAGCCGATACGGAGCACTTGCCACCGCTTTGCGGCAAAGAGTTCTCGATGGTGAGTGGGAACCTGGAGAAATGATTCCATCGGAGGCTAGCTTGGCGAGCAGCTACGGAGTCGCGCTTGGCACGCTTCGACAAGCCATCTCGCTTCTCGTTGAAGACGGGATCTTTAGGCGACAACATGGGCGGGGAACCTTTGTTAGCCGCGGAATTGATAGCCCATCAATGATGCGATTTTTCCGCTTTCAATCAGGAGATGGGAAGGCTACAGTCCCAGAATCATTGATCCTTCAGCGCCGATTTCGCACCCCATCATCAGATGAGGCGCTGGAATTTGCCATAGACCCATCATCTCAAGTGATGCAGTTCGAGCGACTTCGCAGCATCGATGGGAAACCTTGCCTACTTGAGAACATCATTCTTCCACTGCCTCTCTTTGGCGCGCTTGCAGACACCGATACAGGGTCCTGGGACGATTTGTTATACCCAATGTATCTAAAATACAGTGGGATCCTCGTACATCAAGTTCATGACACATTGAGTTTTTCTCAGCTAAGCAGCAGGCAGGCAAAGAAGCTACAACTAGCTGCTGGGAACCCATGTGTCCTCGTCGAGCGTCGAGCCTTCGAGATCTCAAACCGATGCATTGAGCGGCGAACAACTCGTGGCGATGCCCATTCATTCACCTATACAGCTCATGTCAAGTAAGGGAGCGGCTACATGAAAGTTTTTATTCCGATCAATAAACAATATCGCTTTGCCATTTTTTCGCTCTGCTTCTTGTTCTTTCAAGGAGAGAGTTTTGCACAGTCAGATTCAGCATTCCCGACTAAGCCAATTACACTTATTGTCACCTACCCGACAGGCGGCGGCGCAGACACAATGGCTCGCTTCATTGCTCCCAAAATGGCAGAGCAACTTGGCCAATCGGTGGTCGTAGAAAACCGGCCGGGTGCGAGCGGTCAGATCGGTGCTGCGCTTGTCGCAAGAGCTCCTGCAGACGGCTATACGAT
>OMIE01000019.1 GCA_900299025.1 Burkholderiaceae bacterium | reverse complement strand
AGAGACAGACTATATCCCGCCCCGTTAAACGACCCGATATCGGAGTGATCAGAGCCATCGTGATGAGCGCAAGTTTTTTGCTACGAAGCTCATTTAGTGAAGGCTAAAGGGTGGGGCTCGACGACGCCCATCGCGTGAGCCGCGCCACCGCAGCGGCCAGATCAGTGGTAGTCGTCTTCGAGCTGATGGCGGACGGCGATGACGACGACGTCGCCCGGGCCTTCGATCTCGAACAGCGCGACGTAGCCCGAATGCCCGAAGGGGATGACCAGCTCGCGCAGGAACGGGCTCTGCGCGGCCTTTCTGCATGTGAACGGCGATGCCTTCAGGGTCGCGAAGCCCGACCGGATCGCTGCCAGCGCCCTTTCGGCCAGTTCCAGGTCGCCGCCGTCGCGCTGTAGTTCGCGCTCGACGACAAAGTCGAACAGGCGGTCGAGGTCGCCTTCGGCCTCGGCCGTCAGCCGGACCCGGAAACTCACTTGCGGGACTTGCTCAGCCGTACACGAGCAGCATCGAGTTTGCGCTGCAGGCCCGCGACCGCGACGTCGACATCGACGTACTGGCCCGTGCGGCGCGCTTCGTCGCGCGACCTCAGCCCGCGAGCAATGAATTCGGCCCGGACGCGCCGCCGCTCCACGCTTGCCCGGACCGACGCTTCGACGAACTCGGACAGCGTCTCGCCCTCGCCCAGCACCGACTCAACCTCGGCCCGGAACTCCGGCTCGACACGGACAGAAGGAATGGTGGCGGTCTTCATGCGGCATAGTGTATCGCAATTGCGCTGCACTCAAAGAGTTCAGCAACAAGCTCAGCCACCGCCGAAGCGTACGACCAGGTACGACAATCTCAGGTGCCCCGCCAAGAATCTCCAGCACACGCACGTGCGAGCCCAGCCAGTCGGGCAGACTCTGCGTCCAGGTGCCCGCTTAGTGTGTCTCAGGTACAGTCGGTTTGGTACTGTCCGTGCAGAAAAAATGGTCTTATTCTTAGTGCGGTGTCTCTATCGGGATAAAAGCTTATGCTTCTCCCAGGCACTGCACAGTTGCTAGGATCGCTTTTGGCAACTCCCCTTAAACGCATCAAGACCATCTTGGTTGGTCAATTTCAAAGTCAAGTACCCAGCGCTTTTCATGCAAATCATCATTCAGTTCAATACCGATTTGTCAGAAGAAGCTGATGGACAACAATTACGAAGAATTGTTCAGCGGCGGCTTTTCGCGGTCAAATCCAAGATCAAGCTGACTCAGATCAACCTTGAAACGCCTCCAAAACCCTTAGTTTCGGCTCGATTCCAGGCGAGCTGCCTGATAGTCACCTATTCTGATCATGAGCTTGGACCTTTCTTGGCATTCGGTGATGCCGCAGAGCGTGTAGTCCTTGATTCACTCGAAGCAACATCAAACGAACTCGGCTGGCAATCTTTTAACACCTAGAAGTGGCGCGCAGCGAGCAATCCTGCGTCCGCTGCGCCGTGGAAAGTAAGGCAGATTCCGTGCTTTCCATCACGGCCTACAGGAGATGCAGAACGCTTCAAGGCCCCTTCTCAGTCCTGCAAAACCAGCGCACGCTCGCATCTGCCAGGCTAGTGAACCGGCAAGTACATGGAGAGGGGTGTCTACAACATGCGCACCGGCATTTCACGCGGTACAAGCAAGCTTAGGGCGATTTGTCATTAATGCGATAACATAATCAATAAGCGCTCCAATTTGCATTGTGACTTTTCGATGGCTAGTCTTGCAGTCGCAAGCCCTTTGATCGTACTTTGCTTAGTCTTTGAGGAGATCTTGTGATCGCATGGCTTTGTCATGTTAAAAGCATTAAAGCACTCTGCGCATGTGCTGGTATCTTGCTTGGGGTTTGGTATGGTTTTGAAGTCGCGCTTATTATGGTGAGACTTGCCAACGCTGATCATTCTCCCTTTTCCATGATTGGCGAAACGCAGCTGTTAGTCATTAGCCTCTGCCTGACACCCAGTGTCTATGCGCTCTATGGATGGCAACGTGCATCCAGACCAATGCGGTTGTTAGCAGGCGGTTTCTTGGTGGCACTGATCGGCTACCTTAACTTCCGCCGACTTAATTTGCCAGCTTTAGACCATCTACGCTCGAGTGTTAGCGACAAATACCTGCAACGCCTGCGCCCGCTATGGCATGGCGTTCAACGCTAGAGCAACTTGCGCTTGAAGCATTGGTAAATCACGTTCTATGGTCTTCCAAACGAGCGCCAAATCAACTTTGTAGTAGCCATGGGCAAGGACGTTTCTCATCTCGTAAGCGTAGGCAAGCGGTAACTCTGGATGATTCTCGACGAATTGCGGTGCAACCCTTTCGATGTTTCGACTCGCCTCACCGATGATTTCAAAGTTACGAATCACTGCATCTTGGACCATGGCATTGCTCAAAAAGCCAGCTTCATCCATATCCTTGCAGTAAGTGAGAAAACGGGTGATTGCCTCATTGATGTGGCCCAGGTAGTCAGGCAACCTAAGCGGATCGCGGCTCAAAGGGTTCGTGCCTCAGCAATCACCTTCAGGCGAAATTTTTCTGGCAAAGCTGCAGGTGTCAACACATCTACTTGAACACCTAAAAGT
>OMIE01000018.1 GCA_900299025.1 Burkholderiaceae bacterium | reverse complement strand
TCAAAGCCTGCCTCGCTGAGCGCGGCAAGCTCAACACCCAACACGGCTTCGTCCCAGGTCGCGTTCTCGGCGATCTTGTTGTCTGCCAGAATCAGGGCACGGCGCTGGGTATCGGAGAGGTGATCCAGCGAGACCACGGGGACTTCCGCTAACCCGAGCTTGCGCGCAGCAAGCAGCCTGCCATGGCCCGCAATCACATTGCTCTGAGCATCAACAATAATCGGCGCTGCCCAACCAAACTCACGAATGCTTGCGGCAATCTGCGCCACCTGTGCATCCGAATGCTGCCTGGCATTGCGGGCATAGGGAATGAGCATCTCAAGCGGTTTGTATTGAAGTGATAAGGTTTGTTGCATGATCCATGAGGGCATGAAAAACCCGCCAGCATCGCAAGAGGGGCGGGTTTAAATAAGTTCTAGATCTTGGGAGACGCTTCTCTCGCAAGCATAGCCAGAATGTAGCGCAAATTTCCCGAAAACAGGACACATCAAAAATGTCGTTTCATTGGCGGCTGTCGCTTTGATATCGATCGCATAAGCATCGCCTTGTAACACTTCGCAATCTTCCTCATGCTTTTAGCCTCAAGGCCTCGCCCTGATGCTGCAGCTGCTGATGCTGATGCTCCTGATTCACCTGCATGACAATGTGCATCATCGCGTATCGCCAGTGCCGCCAGGCGGTCTTGCCGCTACAGCCAAAGCGCTTGCCAATGCTGACCCAATCGTGTCGATCGGCTCGCATCCACACGAGGTGACGCGTGGCTTCCGGCAGCCACTGAATCCATCGCATGGCTTCAAGCATCTCATCGATGTCGCGTGGCGAGGGATAAAAGCGAAGCATGGGCTTATTGTCTGCAGCCAGTCGCTCAAACTCGGTCCGTGCAAAGGCAGGCCAAACGTTATAAAACCCCTGCACACCGGCCCTTGGCAGGCGCCGTGCGGTGCGCCTTGCGTGCAAAAAGCGCGATGCCACATCCTCGATCTCAACGGGGTTCATGGCGCACCCTTGGCAGCAGTCCTTGATGCAGCGGTCCTCGAAGTCGCCTGCCCAGCACCATAGAGTCGATTGCCAATCTGCCTGACCAGTTCGCGCTCCAAGCGATCGAGCCTGGCATCTTCTTGCGCAATCACAAGAATCTGGTGCTCACGCCACCCCTCCTCTTTGATCGCCTCGGCATCGAAGTGCACCGGTTGCACCGATGCGAGCGAGGAGCGGATCCGTGATTGATGTGATGATTTGATCGTTCTCGTTTTCACCTTACACATCTCCCTCATCAATGGCCCAGTGCAAGAGCGCTAAGGCATCGGCCTCATTGGGATCGGTCACCGGGTGACCCAAGGTACGCATGGCATCGAGAACGAGTGCTTTGCTCGCATGACCACGGCCCGTGGCATGTCGCTTGATCGTCCCCACGGGCACACCGCGATAGGCAATGTGCTGGTGCTCGCACCAGGCGGTGAGCGTGGCAAGCAGCCCCCCATAGACATGGGCCGCATCCACGCCAAGGTGGCGTCGGACCTCTTCGAAGTAAACGCCGTGAATCTCGCCTGCCAGCAAGCGAAGCTCACTCAACCAGCGCTTAAAGCGCAAGTACCGCATCCCGCCCCCTTCAAAGCGTTGGGGCTTGAAGTGCACAAACCCATGGTTCAGTGAGTCATCGGCAAGCCGCAAGGCCCAGCCGGTTGTGGTGCCCAGATCAAGGGCAAGAATGTTCGAACGCATCGGTGCAGATCCTTTCGGTGTCGGTACTGACGGATCGGACAGATCTGCTGGTAATGCTCCATGAGGCGCGCACGCGCACGCGTATAGAGACATACCAGCAAGATCGTCAGATCCGTCAGTTCTGTCGGTTTTCATCAGATTCATTGGTCGTTAAAAGCTGCGTAAGAGGGTGTCGTTTGGGCCTTAAGACCAAGGCCACGGAAGCCTCGAAGGCCGATCGCGTTGCGCCACTTCTCAATGCCACGACTGATCAGGAGATCGGAGAATCGCTTTTGGGAGCCAACAAATTCACCGGCCGCATCGGCCCACAGCTTCCAGTCGTTGAAAAGCTCCGCAGTCAGCGATCTGGCGTTCGCTGCCAGCACGCAGCGCTCTTCAAGCCAGCGCCCCAGTGCATCCTCGCCTTCGAAGTAAGCCTCGGTGGCATCAAGCACCTGTTGCGGTGGGTCGAGCTTTCCGAGTCGCTGCCAGGCAAGGCATCCCTGAACCGCCCAGGCCAAAATCCCATCGCGCTCGGCCAGAAGTTTTTGCTGAAGGTGTTTGTCGCGTTTTTCTGCTGGGACCGTGATCGTGAAGGGCACAAGGTGCAGGCGACGCTTCATCGCCTCATCAATGTTTCGGATCGCTGGTTTGTGGTTGCCGGCAACAAAAAGCTTGAAGTGCGGAAAGAACCCAAAAAAGTCCTGCCGCATGAAGCGAGCCGTGATCTTATCGCCCCCGGTGAGGTTTTTGATCTTGGACTCAGCCCACCTTCGCCCCTGCTCGGTCTCAATGGCCGACACAAAGCGCGCCCCTCTGAGCCCTGCAAGATCGGTCGGATGACGCTCATTGCGCGTTTCCATGAAGGTGTCCATCGGCGCGTTGGTTGCGTA
>OMIE01000017.1 GCA_900299025.1 Burkholderiaceae bacterium | reverse complement strand
GGCATTTGCACGCCTTGGATCGCCTCCCAGATCTTGTCATTCTATCGGGCGACCTTGTGGAGCATGGCGCTCCCGAGGAGTACGCCCAAGCAGCATCGCGATTGAAAGATTTGACGCTTCCGTTCCTTATTGTGGCGGGGAATCACGATGATCGCGACTGTCTTCGCCAGGCTTTTCCGGACCACCGTTACCTACCAGAGACGGGCGCACTGAACTATTGCATTGATGAACATCCCGTTCGGATCCTTGTCTTGGATACGTGCCGGCCAGGCTTACATCATGGCGAGGTCGATGAGCTGGACCTAGCCTGGCTCGATCGGACATTGCGTTTGGATCCTACTAAAGCCACCTTGCTAGTGATGCATCATCCACCCTTTGTGAGCGGAATTCCCTATCTCGATAAATACAGATTAATGAGGCCCGAGCCCGTGGCAGAGATTTTGCGTGGCTTCAGCAATATCGAAGCGATCCTTTGCGGGCATGTACACAGAACGATGATAAAGCGCTGGGCCGGAACCGTTGTTGTCAGTTGTCCGAGCACGACGACAGAGATTGCGCTGCAATGGCGGCCGGATGCTGTGCCGCAGACTTTTTTGGGCCCTCCGGCATGCATGCTTCATGCTTGGGATCCCCTCGAAGGCTTGGTAAGTCACCTAAGCCACATTGACAAGGGCGCCGGGCCGTTCCCCTTTTTCTAATCTGTATTTATTGAAAATGAGTTGGATCTATGTTGTGGGTGGTGTTCTGGCTGCGCCTTGGTAGATTCGTTCTTGCATCAAGTTTGGACTATTAGTTTTAAGGCCGTCCGAAACTAAGGGAATTGCCTTGGGCGTCATGCAGCCGTGCCAGGAATTAAGCGAAAGATGATGACTCTTTAAAAATGCTAACAATATACCGATTTCAATTGCTGAGGCTCGCGCGGGCTAACTGAGGCTCGCTTGGGTTAAAAGGCACCAAGCCAGGACATATAGGCTCGATCCAGCGGCAAGAGCCCGTGTTGCATAGCGCCCTAGGAATCGATCGGCCGCGATGCCCATAAGAGGTATGAATTGCTGAGCATGAACACCAAGGAAATGCGATGGACGAATATCCTTATACAAATGCCAGCCCACGATGGGTAGACCCTCGCCCGCGGCAGGCTGCTTACCGCCGAGCAGAAATCCGCTGACGGTCGACAACACAAAGGTCAGTAGCAGGCCCATGATGACGCCCCATGTGGTGACCGAGAGTTGGTCTGTGCCGCGCCTTTTCCAGATTTCCCAAGCCAACCATCCTTGTGAGGCTGTCAATCCAACCGCCGCAATCGCCATTAGACCGAATAGCATGGCGTGCCAGCGGTCGCTCATGTTGTAGTGGGATGCGGAACCATGTGCTGCTTGGTAGGTGATGTAGGCCACTTCGAAGAAGGATGTAGCTACGAGCAAGATACTGATACCCAGGTAAGCCTGACCATGGGTGATCGCTGCATGAGCCAAGTGAGTAAGCCATACGGTCGACCATGCAAATAGGGCCGTGGCAGCCATGAACTTCATGGGTTTGACCCAAATACCGACCTCTCTAATCGTGCGCGCATCGCCAAACGACAGCAGGTAGGTCAGCCCGCAAGCAAGCCACATCAAGCTGCCATAAATGATCAAGCACTTTGACACCCATGACAGCGTGTGGCCGTCCCATTTGTCCCAGCCCAACCATTGAACTACTACGTGATTGACTTGCATGAAGCCCTCATTTGTTGACGGTGTCAACTATACTTGCTTAATATGTAGACGTTGTCAACAAATCAGTACGCTTGCGCTCACTTTGACACGTGAGGAGATATGGCCAAAACCATTAACGATCTGGACTTAAAGGAGGCCTGTATTCAGGCAGCGAGGGACGTGATTGCTGAGCGTGGCGTCGAAGGTCTCAGCATGCGGGACGTGGCTAGACGGCTGGCTATCTCGCATCAAGCGCCTTATAGGCACTTTACAAGCCGTGACCACTTGTTAGCTGAAATTATGCGAAGGTGTTTTGAAGATTTTGCAAAGTTTTTACATCAAAATGCCAATGCGCATGTAGAAGATGAACTCCTAGGGATGGGTGAGGCATACTTGGCCTATGCTGCACGCATGCCTTTGGAGTACCGGTTGATGTTTGGAACGCCTTGGCCCGAGCCTGCTGCTCACCCGGAGCTCGTCAAACATGCTGTTTATGCCTTTGATGTGCTGAGACAACAGCTTCTAAAACGACATGGCAGAAAGAAGGGCGCAAAAAGGCAGGCTGAACTCGAAGCCCTGTTCATCTGGTCTGCCTTGCACGGGTTGGCAACCATTGAGCATGCCAACGTCATGCAGCACCTTGTGCTTTCAACAGGCGTTCAGGCGCAATCAAAGGACTTCATGATGAAGATGATCAAGAAGGCGTTGACATCTCGGAAATCAAGGACGTCGTAAACATTAACCGATTCTTTAGCAATCTGGAGCATTTCATGCTTCTTGCTCGATTGCACCAAATGCAACTCAAGTCCGAAAATCGGCTTGTTTGCATGACTCAGAGCGCTCTACATGTTTAATCGCTCAAAAGTGCTGTGAAGTCTTCCTCCGTCAAAGACGCTTCAAGCTTATTGCCCGCTAGCATTTGCGCCGCTAGGTCCTTCTTTCGGTCTTGCAAGGCCAGAATCTTCTC
>OMIE01000016.1 GCA_900299025.1 Burkholderiaceae bacterium | reverse complement strand
GCTGGGAAACCAGCTTGAGGATTCCCATAGTAACCAGCGGTTAATGTCTGCCCGAACCTTCAAGTTTGTTGGGTATGCACGATGGTTACCTGCTTTATCTGCAGCGTACTGCAGGATCGCGTTTGACTCCCAAAGCACCAAGTCGTCATCCACCATCGCAGGGATCGAAGCATTGGGGTTGATTGCCAAATAGGCCGGGCTCTTTTGCTCCCCTTTAAAGTAGTCGACATGCTCAAGCTCAAAGGGGGCACCGATGAGATCAAGGCCAGCAAGCACTTTGCGGCAATTTACCGTGATGGGGTCAGCATAAATTTTCATATCGTCTCCTCGTTGAATGGATGCCAATTGAAATCTGTCTCATTGCACTACGCTGATGTTTCTCTAAAAAGTCTCGTGAAGCTCTTTTTCCGTTTTCTGTCTTTGGTCATTGGTCTTTGGATTTTTTTTATAGCTTATCGTTTTACCAATCAGACAAAAACTGCTTAAATGAGAACGTATTGTTCGCCGACTGGAAACAATGATGATCAGCGCTGAGATGCTCGCAAGTTTTGCCAAAGTTGCGGAAACACTAAGCGTTGGGCGCAGTGCGATCGCCCTAAAGGTCACAAAGAGCGTCGTTAGTAAGCGAATTGCACAACTCGAGGCTCATCTCGGCGTGACCTTGTTTAGTCGCAGTACGCGACGCATCGTTCTAACTTCTGCAGGCGAAATCTATCTCGAACATGCTAGGCGAGCGCTCGCCGAGTTACATGCCGCTGAAGAACTGCTTCTTGCAAGTCGCTCAGAGATTAAAGGCCCTATTCGGATCACCGCACCCGTGTCCTGGGGGCAAAGAGTCTTGTGCAAACTACTTCCAGAGTTCTTGAAAATGCATCCCGGCATTCAAATTGAGCTCACCCTGGCCGACCGCATGGTCGATATTGCTTTTGAGCGATTCGATCTGGCCTTGCGTTGGAGCGCATCACTGCCAAAACAGGATTTGGTGAGCACACCCATTGCAAAAATCGATTGGCTCCTGACCGCTTCACCAAGCTATCTCGCGCTTCAGGACGAACCAAAAACGCCTGAAGATTTAGCTCACCACAGTACCTTGTTCTATTGGCGTGAACCATCTGACCAATGGTGGGTGATGTCCGCTGGGCAATCACAACGACGAATACCGGTAAAGAGTCGTTATCATGTTGATAACCCTGAAGCTGTCCTCGAAGCCTGTTTACAAGGTCTAGGCATTGCCCAATTGCCAGACTATCTTTGTGCACAAGCAATCAGCGATGGGCAGCTTCGTCAGATGTTACCGGGTTGGATCCAACAAACACGTTTCGGTAATCTGATCACAGCGCTTGCACCGCCTGAGCGCATGCGCAATCTCCGCAATCGCTTATTAATCGACTTTTTATCACAATCTGGAGGAGCAAATCCGCTTAAACCGCTGAATCTTTAATCGCATGCAACACACCCATACTAAAGGGTATGAAGATGCTTAGACGACACCATACTCGGTAGCCAAGCTGAGCTGAGGAATCAAAAAGTGATTTCAAACTTCCTTACGCCTGTTGCCGTCTATCGATTCGCTGGCACTTCTTGCACCGTAGGAACAGTCTGCAGGAAGGACGCCCTTTGCATCAGGCCATCAAAGAGCTTGAGTAGGTTCGGCGCATCACTCCGCCAGTTATAGTCGGCGTAGCGAAGATCGAGATAGCCGAGTGCGCAGACTGTCGCTATTTCGGCGAGCCCGAGACCCAATGACGTAAATGTCCCAGAAGGCAGTATTTTTTGCTCGAGCTCGTGGACTCCCGCCCGAATCTTGTCTGCTTGTCGACTAAGCCAAAATTGACTTCGAGAACCCTCGGGCCGCTGGTTTTCTAGAAAGGTCATCACCACCGCATCACAAACACCATCAGCCACAACCTCGACGAGTCGGTGAATGATTTTTTCGCGCTTATCCTGTGGCAGATACCCCGGCCTCTCAAGCTCCAAGTATTCGAAAATCACTTTGGAATCATGAATCACTCGACCATCATCCAACACAAGTGTAGGTATCTTAGCGAGTGGGTTGAGGCCCTTTACTTGACTGGCAGGCTGCCACGGATTGTCAATGACGATCTCATGCGGAATTTGCTTCTCAAGCAACGTAACGCGAGCTTTTCGGGCAAATGGGCTTGGTGTTGCAATAAACAGTTTCATGACGAATGAACTCGAATCAAATCTCATAATCGAGGTGGCCGGTCTTCACATAGATGGTGGCGCCTTCAGTCTTTGTGAACGGTTCATGTTGGCTATATCTTGGGCTTCTAATCCAAGTACCCGCTGGATATGAGCCCGCTTCATCGTGGAATACACCTTCGAGTACGAAAATCTCCTCACCCCCTGGGTGCACATGAGGTCTGAACATTGTGTTCGGAGCCCATCGGACTAAAGCGGTGGATATACCTTCAAATTCGTGAAGTGGCATCACCATTAATCCGGTAACCAGTCCCGGATACCAGCTAGCACTGGTAGTGTTGATTCGAATGGTTGCGCTGTCTCCTGCGCGAAACTGCCGTAGCTTTACAAAAATCGTACAGCCATCTTCAGAGTATGGAGCGTGGAAGCTGTCGGGTGGGTTGCGAAGATAGGTACCAGCAGGATAGTGGCTGTTTTCATCGGAAAAGGTTCCTTCGAGGACAAGTATTTCTTCGCCGCCATCGTGTGTGTGCGCTGCGAAGGATGAGTTTGCGGCATATCGCACCAAAGAGCTGGCTCTGGCGACTTCGTTGCCAACTCGATCGAGAAATTTTCGCTGGACACCACGAGCGGGCGACTCAACCCAACGAAGCCAGTTGGTATCGATAACTACTTTTGTCGAAAAATCATTGTTAACGTTCATTTCTTCTCAGTAGAGTGTAACAAGCTGTTTATCGAAG
>OMIE01000015.1 GCA_900299025.1 Burkholderiaceae bacterium | reverse complement strand
AGTATCGTCGGCAGCGTCAGATGTGTATAAGAGACAGGATCACCACGCCCGAGAGCCTTCATCTCATACTATCGCGCGCTGATGCAACAGCGGTACTGGGCAGCGTCCAATTCGTGATGGTTGACGAGTGGCATGAACTTATCGGTAGCAAGCGTGGGGTGATGCTTCAACTTGCGCTGGCTTGGTTGCGCCAGCAGCTTGAGCATGCTCCACAGGTTTGGGCTCTGTCA
This sequence comes from Burkholderiaceae bacterium, assembly GCA_900299025.1. Classification (GTDB taxonomy): domain Bacteria; phylum Pseudomonadota; class Gammaproteobacteria; order Burkholderiales; family Burkholderiaceae_E; genus UBA3064. The sequence continues at coordinate 2,758 of OMIE01000015.1, read as the reverse complement.
GCAAGCCTTGGCGATTTAGAGACGGCCGCGAGCGCTCTGATCCCTGGCAAGACCCGTTTGATCACAAGTAGCAAGCCCAAGTCTATTCAGGTGCACTGCTTGTTGCCGCAAGCCTCATCACGCCTGGCTTGGGCAGGGCACTTGGGCTTAAGCATGTGTGAGCCTTTGGCCCAATATCTTGATCAAAGCAAGAGCGCTCTGGTATTTACAAATACCCGTTCGCAAGCTGAGCTCTGGTATCAGGCTTTGCTTGAAGCTCGCCCACAATGGGCAGGTCGCATCGCTTTGCATCATGCCTCGCTTGATTTATCGGTGAGGCGTTGGGTCGAGCAGGCACTTAAGGCGGGTCAGTTATCCCTGGTTGTCTGTACCTCAAGCCTTGACTTGGGCGTTGATTTTTCGCCCGTCGAAGAAGTTATACAAATTGGATCGCCTAAAGGTGTTGCCAGACTCATTCAACGGGCCGGACGCTCGGGCCATCAGCCGGGTGCGAGTGCAAAAATCACCCTCGTGCCAACTCATGCGCTTGAGGTAGTTGAAGCCGCAGCTGCAGCTAAAGCGGTAGAAGCAGGTGAACTCGAGTCAAGAACGCCGCCACAGCGTCCGATGGATGTTCTTGCGCAATTTATGGTCACCTTGGCTTGCGGTCCAGGCTTTGAGTCACCACAGCTCTATGACATGCTCAAGCAGACCGCATCGTTTAGCGATTTGACGCACAAGGAATTTGACTGGGCGCTTCAGTTTGTTTCACGCGGTGGCGAAAGCTTGCGCGCATACCCCGATCATCACCGGGTGGGGATAGGCGAGGACGCAGTGTGGCGGGTTCAGCGAAGTGATCTCATACGCCGTCATCGCATGAATATCGGTACGATCATGAGCGATGCTGCTGTGCAAGTCAAAATCTTGAACGGTGGTAACTTAGGTAGTGTTGAGGAAAGCTTCATCTCCAGATTGCGTCGGGGTGATTGCTTTATCTTCTCCGGGCGATTGCTTGAATTGGTTCGTTTTCATGAGATGACCGCCTATGTTCGCAAAGCATCGCGCACCAAAGCCGCCGTGCCGCGTTGGAATGGGGGCAAGATGCCACTTTCTTTGGAAATGTCCGAAGCCTTGGCGGCATGTCTGCAAGAGGCAAGCCAATCAAGCTATCAGGGGCCGGCCATGCAGTGGGCAAAAGAGTTGCTTCAATGGCAAAACACCCACTCTGCCTTGCCGCATGCTGGGCACTTGTTGATTGAAAACTATCGCTCACGAGAAGGCTACCACTGGTTTTTATATCCTTTGCAAGGGCGGCAGGTTCATTTGGGTTTGGCTGCTCTCTTGGGTTGGCGCTTGGCTAAGGCGCGCCCAAGAAGCTTCTCGATTGCTGTCAATGATTATGGATTTGAAATGCTTTGTGCCGAGCCCATCGAGCAAGCGCAATGGCTTGATCCTGAGCTTTGGGCGCTCGATTCACTTGTTGACGATTGTATGGAAAGTTTTAACGCTACTGAATTAGCACAGCGTCGTTTTCGCGAAATTGCGCGGATTGCTGGTCTTGTGCAGCAGGGCTTTCCGTCGAAACAGGCAAGCTCAAGGCAGCTTCAAGCCTCATCGAGTTTATTTTGGGAAGTATTTAATCGCTACGACGCTGAGAACTTGCTGCTTGAGCAAGCACATCGCGAAGTCTTAAACCAAGAATTAGAACACCAAAGGCTTGCGAGCGCTTTATGCCAAATCGGTCAGCAACCATTTTGCTGGCAGGCGATCGAAAAGCCCTCACCATTTGCTTTTCCGCTGATGCTTGAACGTTTGCGAGAAAGCCTCAGTAATGAGAAGCTTCAAGAGAGGCTTGCCCGCATGATGGCATCCTTGCTCGAGTGACAACTGATCCTCCAAAGGGTGTTTTCCCACTCGGCGATCTTTGGCTTTGGCCAGGCTTTGCAGTGACAAGGCCTGCCTATTCACAGTTGATTGTGGCCGATGTTCATCTCGGTAAGGCTGCAAGCTTCCGTGCCCAAGGTGTGCCGGTGCCTGATCAGGTTACCGAAGAAAGTTTAGAACGCTTAAGTGGGCTCATACGTGTAAGTCAATCAAGCTCGCTTATTGTTCTGGGCGATCTCGTTCACGATCGAATGGCCTTGTCAGGCTTATTGCCAATATGGGAGCGCTGGCGTGAGCAACATCCTAGGCTTGAGCTTAAGCTCATTGTGGGCAACCACGATCGAAAGGCAGGCAGGTCGGCCATTGAGCGACAGCTACCGGGTTTGCAAGTACACGAGGAAAACTTGCTTGACCAAGGCCTCTTGATGGCGCATGAGTCCGATGATTTGATCGATGGACGAGCACCTGCTAATGCGCCCGTGCGAGGACTGTGTGGGCATGAGCATCCGGTCGTGCTTATGCCTGATGCGTTAAGAGCTAAGCGTATTCGCAGGCCTTGTTTTTATCTTGATCACCATCAGATCTTGCACCTGCCTGCGTTTGGATCCTTTACGGGAGGCCATCCAGTCAGCTTGGCTCAATGCAAGCGCTTATTTATTGATATGGTCGATGCGGTCAAAGAGCTGTCTCCACTAGCGCTTGATCGAGGGCAGCGAAGATATCGATGAATCGGCGTCCACCACCGAGGCTGGCCGCTGACCGCGTGAAAAGGCAATGACATTGCCTAGACCTTCCCGGGCAATCGCATCGAAGCATTCATCGGTCCAACAAAGTGCATGGGGTGTGAGGAGCACTTGTTCCATACGCAAGAGCGGATTGCTGCTCGCTATGGGCT
>OMIE01000014.1 GCA_900299025.1 Burkholderiaceae bacterium | reverse complement strand
TCTCAAAGGCATAGCGGCAGGCATAGCGTACCCCGTGACTCATCAATCCCAGCCCTTCGTGACCTTCAAAAGCGTAGTAGACGATATAGCAGTTTTTGAAGTTCTCATGCCATACACCGCGAAGCTCCACGATACCCGCCAGTTGGCGGGGTTGGGTTCGCCAGATCGCGAAGACTTTGTCTTTACTCGATCGAATATCCCCAATCCAACGATCAAAGTCAGCCTCAGTCCTTGGCAGGTCAAGCCATGTGCGAAACACCGACCAACGCGCATGGACCGCCGCTAGGTAGCGTGCTTTGTCGCTACGTCGAAGACTGCGAATGACGCAGAATGTCCATGGTGCTGTGGGCTTTACCATGCGGCGAAATGGTTTGTTGAGGTCAGCGCACGATAACGAGATCGACGGATTTCGTCGAGTGTTAAGCGCAGGAATACTCGTATGAATACTTAGGGGATGTAACGTAAGTTTTTGCTTTCCAAGCACGCGCTTAGTGGATAAACTCTAGGCTTCGATGAAGCTCATGACTATTCTTTGTTCTAGAACACCATTGATTCCCAACGTTCTCTTTCATCTGAGCTCGATGCCGTGGATGCCCTTCTAACCGTATCGAGCCTTGCGAGCTTCGCCTCGACTAGCCAGGAGTCACAGACTTATCGGCTCGGATACCAGAGTTGGACAAAGAACAATCTCTGCGTCGACAGCTTTCATGGCGAGATTGCTTACTTCACGACGCGTTGGGACGCACTTTGTCCCTATATCGCTGTCAACGAGATGATGCTTGAGATGGCCGAAAAGCCACTCATTGTTTATGCACTTCCGCCTGAGAGCCCTTGGGGGCACCCCATCAGGGATGCCTATGGATTAGTTCGTGTGCGTGAATCGGGGTATTGGGAAGATGGGTATCGCCAGCGCAAATTTAAGAAGCTGCGAGCAAAACATCGCGCGTATCACCACGAGGTTGCATGCATGCAGGGCTCCAAGCTCACCAAGCAACAGCTGCTTGCGTGGGGAGGCGAGCACTTTGCTCGCTACGGTATTTCAGAGAAAGAGCTTGATGGATTTTTAGATTATGTGCGGCACCTTGAATTACTTGTGTTTGAGGTAAAGGATTCAACGGGCGAGAAGGTTCTCACTGACGTGTCGGTGATCATGCCCGAGCGTGGGCAGGTCTATGGGAGCTTTTGTCAGTGGAATCCTGCGTTTCGCAATGACTCGCCGGGGCTTTACGCTTGCCTGCTTGCTGCGCAGTGGACCTACGACCAAGGCTATGAAACCTATAATTTAGGGCCAGTCGGTGACTATCCCTATAAGTCCCTATTTGTCAACGATGTTGAGCCGATCTATTCGCTGGCGATCTGCCCACCTGATCATGCATTGATGCGCGATGCGAGCTCACCACTTTGGGCTGATTTTGAGGTTGAGCACTGGAACCGACTTGAGCGTGATCGGCACACCGCGTGGCGAGCATCAGACTATCTTCAGTCGCTGCCCTGAAGTCCGGATAAGGTAGGGAGTTCGCCTGTGCGCCGGGAGTTTTACCCTATTCAGCGATCTTCGTAAGTGTTCAAAGGGCTCCTAAATTGAGAGCCTTCGACGTTGAGTGTAGGTTATGGCTGAGAGACTACTCCCATGCGATGTGAAGGGCGTGAAGGTCTTGATCAAGGTATACGGGCGTCACCTGATAGCCCTCTAATCGAAGGTAATGCTTGACCACGTTTTGCAGCGCCTGTAACCTGCTCGCTAAGTGAGGCCATCTTGGCTTGACCATCGAGAGAGGCCAACCACCACAAGCCTTGGCAAAAACGCCAGGCCTTTTGCCCTTCGATGTAGGGGAACGACCACCATGAGAGTGAGCGGTCATGTTGCTGCAGGACCACAAGGCTTGAACGAATGGTTGCTATGGCGTCAAGCTCAAGGCCCATGAGTGCGTCTGTGTTGGTGACTGTTGCGTTGCCGATATCCTCGATAGCCCCTGAGATGTCTTGCACGATGCTTAGAACGCCGGCGAAATCTGCCTTCGTCATGAGCAAAGTGCCGCTACTGATGAGTTTCTTTGCTTGGTCGGACCGTGCAAAGTCCTCAATCAATTCGAGAACGCTTAGGGTGCTCTCGCTCGGATTTAGGCCGTAGTCCTTGGCGAAATCAAAGCGCTCCTCTAAGGTTTGGAGATACTGGATACGACGATGCAGCCCAGCAAGATCGCCTCGCCATGTGTCTTGGTGATACTCATTGAAGATCAGATCGATGATTTGATCGATGACTTGAGAAGAAACCTTGGATGGCGCATCGCTTAGCAGGAGCAAGCGAACAAATTCTTGGAGCGTAACGATATGTTCGCTCAGATCACTGTATCCATTGATAGAACTTTCATGCTCACGCCAGAATTCGACTAAACCTTGATCGAGTTGTGCTGCATCCTCTAACTTGCTGCAGATACGAAAGCCGATCGCTTCAAGTGCCGCTTTGACATCTTTATCAAGGGGGTCGACTGGCATGCATAGGAGGCCTTCAGCCGCATATAGGATTGCCTGTCGCACGAGGCGGTTGCGCTCCAGGTTGGTTGCGTCTTTTTTCGCACCGTCGGTCTGCTGGGAACTGTTTACTCCCGCACTAGCGCAAGGCGCAGCCTTCACTCGGGGAGGTTTGCTTTGAGTGTCGACTGATTTAACGCGAGTCGATAAAGCCGATTTGGTCGCTTGCGTGTTCACGAAATGTCCTCTATTCGCTCGTGGCAAATGGTTTAGAAACCTCGGTCCTTCAAGATGATGTAACGCCTGCGAGCGCTATATAACGCTACGCAACACCGATAGGTTACGTGGAAACGCGTACGTTGAATCTATTGGGTGTGGTGGAAGCGATTTTTAGCGTCTGGAGCATGTTCCAGAATCAGTTCACACTTTAATGCGTGAGCTGTTCAGGCTGGCGACTTCGATAAACAGCTTGTTACACTCTACTGAGAAGAAATGAACGTTAACAATGATTTTTCGACAAAAGTAGTTATCGATACCAACTGGCTTCGTTGGGTTGAGTCGCCCGCTCGTGGTGTC
>OMIE01000013.1 GCA_900299025.1 Burkholderiaceae bacterium | reverse complement strand
GGTTCAGTAATGCGTTTTATGACACCGCCCTTACCCGCAGAATCGCGGCCCTCAAACACCACGACAACTCGAGCTTTGGTCGTGGTTACCCACTCCTGGAGTTTGATGAGTTCTAGAAAAAGATGCTTCAACTCTTTTTCATAACGCTTTTTTGACAGTTCCTCCCGCGGCTGCTGGTGCAAATCATCGTGGGTGAAACTGCCGGTGCCAGGTTGATCGAGCTTTAACTTTTTCATGATGTGCCCCCGTGAATCGTTTTACTTGACGGATGGCCTACTGGTGCCGCGCAGCAAACCCGAAGCTGACATCAAACCGTCATTTAGCGGCTGATGATAGGACAAATCAGGGAGCAAGTGGCTTGCCGCCGTTGCAATCAGGTCGATCGATCGCTGCGATCGAGGCGATTCTTGAGCGACAATCGCTCCTGTAGCCGTTAAAACTTAATAACCAGCAAAGGGAGTTTGCGATGAGTTTAAAGGGTAAACACGCATTAGTGACCGGTTCAACCAGTGGGATCGGATTGGGTATTGCTGAAGGCCTAGCGAAAGAGGGTGTACATCTGGTTTTGAACGGATTCGGCGAGGCGCACGAAATCGAGGCTTTGCGCCAGCGCCTTGCCAGTGATTATGGGGTGAAAGTGATTTATGACGGGGCCGATATGAGTCAAGGCGCTGATATCGCTCGCATGATGATTGAGGTAGCCAATAAGACCGGCGGTCTCGATATCGTTGTAAATAATGCGGGTATCCAGCATGTGTCGCATGTTGAGGATTTTCCGGAGGCTAAGTGGGACGCCATCATTGCTATCAATCTCAGTTCTGCTTTCCATACCACCAAGGCTGCAATGCCGTATATGAAAAAGCAGCGTTGGGGACGAATTGTCAACATTGCATCTGCTCACGGTCTGGTTGCCTCCCCATTTAAGTCAGCTTACGTCGCGGCAAAGCATGGGATCATGGGCTTTACTAAAACAGTTGCACTTGAGTGTGCTCAAGAAGGTGTAACAGTGAACGCTATTTGTCCTGGTTACGTGCTCACACCACTTGTTGAGCGGCAGATTCCGGATACAGCAAAGGCGCGTGGTTTGACCGAGGAACAAGTCAAGCGTGATGTCTTGCTCGCTGCGCAGCCAACTAAGAAATTTGTAACAGTCGAACAAATTGCCGCAACAACGATCTTTTTATGCTCTGATGCTGCTGCCTCCATAACTGGATCGCATATTGCAGTTGAAGGGGGCTGGACTGCGCAATAGTGAGCGAATCATCGATGACGACATCAAGCACACGGGTTGTTAGTTTCGCGCTTCAGGGCGGAGGCGCACATGGAGCCTTCGGCTGGGGTGTCTTGGACCGATTGCTCGAAGATGGCCGGATCGATATTGAAGGCATATCAGGCACGAGCACAGGATCAATGAATGCCGTTGTGCTCGCCTATGGCTTAATTGATGGCAGGGATGCAGCCCGCCAGGCTTTATATGATTTTTGGAAAGCCATATCCGATGCGGGGGAACGTTATAGCCCTTTGAAACCTTTCCCTTGGGAGACATTTTTATACGGGCCTAAGTTTAAGCACCCACCCTTGGCCAGTCATTTCTTTAAGGCGCTTACGCATAATTTTTCGCCCTATCAACTCAATCCGGGAAATTTCAATCCGCTTCGCGAGGTCATCGAGAGCGAAGTTGATTTTGATCGTCTTGGCAAACGTAGTGCCGTCAAGTTGTTTTTGGCAGCGACCAATGTGCGGACGGGCAAAGTCAAAGTCTTTGGGCAGGACGAGTCGATCACCTCCGATATGGTGCTTGCCTCGGCCTGCCTTCCACAATTATTTCACGCAGTTGAGATCGAAGGCGAGCACTATTGGGATGGCGGTTGGATGGGTAACCCGGTACTTTATCCGCTCTTCTACCATACGCAGTCCCGCGATGTGGTGATTGTTCATATTAATCCGATTGAGCGGACGGAGCTCCCAACCACTGCGGAAGAAATCTCAAATCGAATTAATGAGATAAGTTTTAACGCATCTTTGATAAAAGAACTGAGAGCCGTGTTCTTTGTGCAAAAGCTGATGGACGAGGGTTGGATCAAGGACGAGTTCAAACATAAGATGAAATATGTGTTGATGCACTCCATACGTTCTGATACTGCGATGTCCGATTTGTCGGTGTCAAGCAAGCTTTCCTCTGATTGGGAGTTTTTAAGCATGCTGCGTGATCGTGGTAGAGCGTTTGCTTCTGCATGGCTCGAAGCAAATTTCGAACACCTGGGAGTGCGCTCATCGGTTGACTTGAGGAAGGAGTTTTTATAGGCCACCCGATCAAACAAGTCTCACGCTGCGCTGCTGCGCGATGCCTAACGAGCCGTATACCCACCATCTATCACAAGCTCAGCACCTGTAATGAATGAGGACTCATCGCTTGCAAGAAAGACAACGCCCTGTGCTATATCCTGAGGCTGCCCAAGGCGGCCGATTGGATGTTTTGCAATGAGGCCTTGCAGTCCCCAAGTGGGATCGGGCATGTGCTTGACGGCAGCTTGAACCAGTGGCGTATCAACAAAGCCTGGATGGATCGAATTCACGCGGATTCGCCAACCTTTTTCGGCACACTCAAGGGCAGCAGATTTAGTTAAAAGCGTAACACCACCTTTTGATGCACAGTATGCAGGGCTCAAGGGCAGGCCTATTTTGCCAGCTATAGAACTCATATTGATCACACTGCCGCCCCCGCGATCGCGCATCCTCGCAATGGCAGCACGCATACCAAAAAATACGCCGCTGAGATTTACGCTCATCATGCGATGCCAGTCCTCGTTGGTGGTTTCGATGATCCCTTTACGAATACCGATGCCAGCATTATTTACAAGCGCGTCGATTCGGCCATAGCGATCAAGTACGCTATCCAGTACGCCATCCCAGGCGCTGTCATTGCTGCTGTCCAAAGCAATAAACTCGCTCGATGGCAGTAAGCGAGACGCAATCCTCCCAGCATCAACATCAATATCGGTAAGCACAACGATTGCCCCTTCGCCATGACAGGCTTTAGCCGATGCGAGGCCGATACCTGAGGCTGCGCCGGTTACAACAACCACCTTATTCATCAAGCGCTTCATAATCATTCCCTTAAAGATTTGCTTGCTTACCATAGCAGTCTGCTGCTTTCTTACCATAGCGGTCTGGCTTGCGCTACGATGTCGACTCGTTCAACAAGGAAAGGAGGTGATCTGTGAAACATCGCAAAGCTCTATTGGCCATGGCGCTCGCTTCGTCTGCACTGATTGCAGCGCCCGCAGTTAAAGCCTGCGGCAAGAAATGCGGGTCCAATAAGGAACAGGCCAAGTGCGCCAAGAAGGACGGCAAGTGCGCTAAGAAGTAAGGGCGGTGCTGCGCAAAAACTTGCACAG
>OMIE01000012.1 GCA_900299025.1 Burkholderiaceae bacterium | reverse complement strand
TTGGACACGATCGATAGCGACCTTGATATCCTTGTTGATACAACCCCAGAGACGACGCTCTTTGACCTTGGCGCTATTCGCTATAAATTGCACATGCTTCAGGTTCAAAAACCTACTGTTGAGGTAGAAAGCATCAGTGAGTTCCTCGCACGGATGGCCGCTCGACGACATGGCATTAATTACAGGGCGCGAGCTCGCTTTGGCAAAGGCTTCAAGCCTTTCATGATCCGCATTGCGAATCACATATAGATCGAACAATGGATCGAGATATCCTGCCAAATCAATAACGCGCTCATGAGTCTTGAGCAGATTTGGCAGTTCTGTAAATTGCATTCCAAGTTCACGGAACGTATGAAAGTGGCTCGCGTGCGGATGCCATTGCCTTCGAATGACCACGCGACATGGGCTGCTGTTGGACGCTGTGGCATGTCGATAAGTGCCCAGATTGCATGGACGTCAGTCTCCGAAAGGGACGAAAGGGAGACGAGTTTCATTCAGAGATCTAAAGTTGAGCCAATCGGTGCGGCAACGGGCGACGAACGCTGTTGCGCGTACGTTTGAGCAGCGGTTTAGGTATTGCCACGAAGCCGGCGCCGGCTCTGGGACTCGACGTAGCGTTTGAGCACGCCATCCATGCGCGCTTGCCAACCCTCGCCCGTGGACCGAAAGTAGGTCAGCACTTCTGGGCTGTAGCGTACTGAGACAAGCTGCTTCCTTGTTGCCAGCGTAGGCCGCCCTCGCAATGCCTTGGCAGAAACCATCTGGTCGAGCTGCGCGTTGGTCAGGGGCCGCGCATCCGGGTCGACCTTGGCGGCGGCGGTGATCTTGCGGTCCTCGGCCACGCTAGGCATCTGGATCGGCGTCTTGTTCGAAGACTTGGACATATCGTCTGACCTCTCGTCGGTTGGCGCACCGCAGGCTGATCACCCTGCGCACGTTGCCGCGATCGACGAAGGCGACGTAGTACAGGATAGACATCCAGGGCGCGAGAGCCAGGATTCGCGTCTCCCCGTACTCCCGCCTGTCATCGATCCACAGCAGCGCTGCGTCCAAGTCGAGATCGCTGGCGAGACTGAGGGATACGCCGTGTTTGTCGAGGTTAAGCTGGTCCTTGTTGGGGGCAAACTCGAATCCCACGCTTTAGTGTAGCTACACTATGGGCGTGTGTCGAGAGGTCCGATGCAGCAGTTTGTTAGAAGTCACCGTGCATAGCTTTCAAGTCGTTCGTTGAACCGGAGTTGAATGAGCCTCGGGAGCTAAGCGCTGTTGAGCGGACGGCTAGTCGACACTCGTACACACACTCGTCGGTACGGGAAGAACCCGGAGAGTTGCTTCGATGATTGCTCGCTCCTCTGCGTTTTCAAGCGCGGCTGTGAGACGCGTAGCTTCTTGATAGTGGCGCTTGTGATCTTGGGTATTGCCGCCTGCAGATACAACATTTGCTGCGACGGCATGTGCCTGGTTGTTGGCATTGCCAACGATGCTCCAGAAGTACATGGCTGCGTGGGCTGCGTTGAGCATCTCTTCGTCTTCGGCCGTGAACGTGAAGCCTGCTCTGATAGAGACCATGCACGATTGTTCGCTTGACCTGCCAAACGATGTTGCCAGCGAACTACTTCTTCAGGGGACGGCTTTTCAGTCATGACGAAATCCTTGGTCTTGGCTTGTGCAGCCTATGGTTCAAGCTGAGCTGCTGCAGCGGATCAGCTTGAGCGAGAGGTTAGGCAACACGTTGCTGCTCCACTCGAGCGAGTAGCGGGATAGTGCGGTGTTTGCGGGCAATTACCCGCCATCGAATGTCTGTAAGCTTTCCCCCCAACGCCCAAATCAAGGTCGCATTGGCCTTGCCCCAAGCGCGCTTAACTCGCGCACAGGCCAGCACCGAGCCAAGCTTCCGAAGCTGAGCCACTTTAATAACTCCTGCGGAAGCCAATGACGCGTTTGACAATGAGAGTCATCACGGAGGTAATTATGTTAAAGGTGGGTACTACTGAAGCGGTAAAGTAAATAATGATGGACTGAAAACAATGAAGCAATTTTTGTATCTACTTCGACCTACACGGGTTGGCATGCTGACTCAAGGTCCAACTCCGTTTGAAAAGGACGTGGTTGCGCGACACTTTTCGTATCTATCCGAACTCACCGACCGAGGCGTGATGATTCTCGTGGGCAGAACTCAAAACAACGATGAATCCGCGATAGGCATCGCGATTTTTGAAGCGACCGATGAGTCGGCTGCGAGGACCCTTATGGAGAACGATCCGGCGGTCGCAGAAGGTGTGATGTTCGCTGAATTGTTTCCCTACAAAGTTGCCTTGATGCGAAAGTTATAAACGTTTTGGGTATGTGTTTGCCATATGATAGACAGTCATCCACTAGTCTCTTTTAAACCTTTTCCATCGAAGTGTACCAATAGTAGATCGTATTTAAACCAGGTACGTTATTAAAGGTGACATTTTCGAAATACGGCTTAGCGCTTGCTGCCAATTGTTGATGATCTGGAAAATTCTTTAACACCTCATGCAAGCTGCCGTCCTTGAGCTTTCTTGTTTGGTACGTGTTGCCCTCGATGTCGGTCCTTGAAATTTCAGTACTTGACCCTGATACGAAGTTGTTGTCAAGCATGATCAAACGACCACCTGGTTTCAGGCAGTCATGAACTGATCTAAAAAAGATACAACGCTCATCAAGTCGTAAGTGCGAATACCAGTGCGCTGCAAACACGCAATCAACAGGCGTTGAGACGCTCGGTTGATAGGCATTAAGCGTCTTGGTAGCACTGAGACCTTGGATAGCTTTAAGCTTGACGATGTCAAGCGCACCTGGATCTGCGTCAGTCGCAGTCCAAGATGAGGCGTGGGTTGCCAGCCGCTCGGTCCACCACCCAGTGCCGCAGGCTAACTCTAAGACTTCTCGGCTTGATACATCGGTCTGAAGTCTTGCTAAAAGGGCATTTAAATCAGCCTGGCGTTCAGGCTTTGCATAAATGGCCTCGTACTCTTGAAGCCGCTTGTTGTAGTAGTCGAGCATGTCGCTTTAGCGCTCAAGACCTCGAGTGGTTCGAGGGGGTAGTGAGCGTTCCTGATAAGCGCAACGAGGCCCTAAGCATCTCATTGATTCGTGTTTGCCATCCATCACCACTCGCACGAAGCGCAGCCAGCACAGCGGCATCTAGTCGCAGCTTGATTGGTTCCTTAGTCATCGCCGCTTTGGGTCGGCCTCGGGGCTTAGGTGATGCCCCATCAAAGAGTTCTGCTGACTCAAAAAAAGAAGCATCTAGCGAAGGCGCATCATCAGGATCCTTCCAGATAGCGGGCAAAGAGCGCTTTTTCTCTTTCATTGGCTTTCCTCATACTAATGATGCGGCGAATGCCGCCTCGTGGTGTCCAAACCAGCACAACCAACCGCTTATCAAGCCATCCAATACTGATATGACGGGTTTCCTGATAGTTGACTCTTACATCTTCGCCTGTGAAGTGGATACCAGCGAAAATTTCATCTGCGCGTGCGAAATCTAGACCACGCTCAAGAAGTGTTTTCTCTCGTTTAGCCTGATCGTACTCAATACCCACCCTTTATTGTACCCCCAATTAATCAAGTCAAGATGGCAAAGGTTACCGCCTCTGATGAAAATGCCTAAGGATGTGC
>OMIE01000011.1 GCA_900299025.1 Burkholderiaceae bacterium | reverse complement strand
GGCGAGCTTTTTGGGTGTCGTGATGGGCCTGCACAGCCAGCCACCAGCCGTCGGATAGGCCAAAGTAGCGACAAAGCCGCAAATCAGTCTCAGCGGTTATGGCGCGCTTGCCCGACACAATGTCGTAGACGCGGGTGGCTGGCACATCAATGTCCTTGGCTACACGGTAGGGGGTCAAACCCAGCGGTTTGAGGAACTCCTCTTGGAGCATCTCACCAGGAGAGACGGGGGCAATGGAGGTCATGGTCTGGTTCCTTCAGTGGTAATCAACGAGTTCAACATCATGGGCGCCGTCATCGGCCCACACAAAGCAAACCCGCCATTGATCGTTGATGCGGATACTGTGCTGTCACTTACGATCGCCCTGCAGCTCCTCCAATCGATTACCCGTCACCGATAAGAGCAATGAAATCGCGGCTGCCAGACACCGACTTCGCACACGTGTCCTGCACAAGGTCGCAAGGGTTTGGTTACCGGGAAAGGGCAGGTTGACTCAAGTGACGATGCTATATACATTCGCCGTATATTTATGTGCAGGGAGCCCAGCATGTCCATTGGTACCGTCTTCGTCAACAACCGCACCCAAGCCGTCCGGCTGCCGTTGGACGTCCGTTTGCCCGAGGGCGTCCACAAAGTCGAGATCCGCGTCAAGGGGCACGAGCGCATCATCGCGCCTCTCGGTCAATCGTGGGACAGCTTCTTTCTGGACGGCCCGCGTGTGAGTGATGACTTCTTGCCCGAGCGTGCCTCTCAGCATCAGCCGGAGCGGGAAGCCCTTTGATGTTGCGCTACCTGCTCGACACCAATATCGTCATCTACGTGTTGAAGCGCCGCCCGCCTGCTGTGCTTTCCACTTTCAACGCCAACGCCACTCGAATGGCCATCTCGTCAATCACTCTGGCCGAATTGATGCACGGCGCCGAGAAAAGCCAACGCGTCAGTGAGAACCTTGCGGCCATCGAGGACTTCTGCAGCCGCCTCGAGGTGCTGCCCTACGGCGCCAAGGCCGCCCAGCACTACGGCGCCATCCGCGCAGCCCTTGAAAAGCTCGGACAATCCATCGGGGTGAATGACATGCACATTGCGGGGCACGCCCGCAGCGAAGGCTTGGTGCTGGTCACCAACAACGTCGAGGAGTTGAAACGTGTGCCAGCACTCGAACTTGAAAACTGGGTGGCAGACTGCCAGTAGCTTCTTGTAGTCACCAGCACCACACCCGCTAGAGAAGCATATCCTGACGAGCAATTCATCCCCTGCTTCGATGGGGAGTTGTTGAGATTTCTGAGCTTGATCGCAAGCATGTCCTGCTCAGACTCGGCCTTGGTTGATGCCTTTAAAGCCTTTGCGGCGCAGTGCCGGCAGGATTACGAGCGGCGTGATGAACTCGAGGATGACGATTGACGGCGCGACTTTCAGTCAGCTGATTGTCCTCACCTTGGGGCTCCTGTGGCGCTTTTCTTGAACATAGCCTCTCCAGTCCTGGATGTGGTTGTGCGGGTCGATCTTTGGACGTTTTGATCCGACCAACGTCTGGGGGTAATGACCTTCGCAGCATTAACATGAGCGTTAAACAAGTAACCGACAACACGATGAGGGAGTGAAGCGCGTGAACAAGGGTGATTTGATTGAGGCGGTATCTCGCGAAGCTGATTTGAGTAAGGCTGCTGCAACGCGCGCTGTCGATTCGGTATTAAAAACAATCGTCAAAACAGTTTCAAAAAAGCAAACTGTTCAGCTCATCGGTTTTGGTACATTTCGTGCGATGAAGCGAAACGCACGCAAGGGCCGAAACCCTTCAACCGGTGAGCCGCTAAACATTCCGTCATTGACCGTTCCAAAGTTTACGCCAGGTGCAGGGTTCAAGGAAAAGCTTGCCAAGCGCTAAACGACCGCGGTACAAAACAAAATCGATGATGCGGTTAATGATCAGAACGATCTAAGAGACTGAAAGATCGTATCGTTATATCGTTCTTTTTGCTAATATGGCGGCGGTACGTGGTGCTGGTGATCTGCTTCGCGAGCAAGCTCTGCGCGGGGTAAATCGTTATCGACATTGCGGGTGATGGCCACCAGCATGTAGATCAGAATCCCAATCGCAATCACGCCACCCAGTACGTCCAGCAAGGGCGTCTGCGTAAACCATCCTTCCATGTGTCCTGCTCCTGTTCGTGGTTGGACATTGTCACAAGCATGCTGGAGGAGGGCACCCTTCAAGGCGAGGGCTAACCCTCAAATCTAGTCCTCCGAGGACCTGTAATTCAAGACCACTCATCTACTTTGGGTGAGCCGACTAATGGCAAAACAAGCATTTAGATTGATTTGGTCAGTATTGATTCCAGATCATTTGCTAAGCGTCTGATTTTGCAAATACCGCCGTTGGTCGGCTGCCTGATTGCTGCGCTGCGACACCCCTTGTCAGGCCCATCAAGGCCTTGACCTTCACATCAAGTAGGCCTACATTGAGCCCATCGCGACTCATCAAAAAGGTAGCGATAGGCGACCGAAGAAGACGTCAGTCATCTAAGGAAGGCCAAAGGTCCAGGCCTGAGGGTCATACCGAAAGCAGGGGCTTAAGGCATCGCAACAGTGCTTGGGGGGACGCTCCAAAGATGCTTTCGCGGATGCCGGGGGTGCCGGTGGGGGAATACTCCGCGGATACCCGACAGAGGTTGGCAGTGGACGTTGCGGATCGGAGGGCCAAACCGATGAAACAATACGGATACAAATGCACCTCTTGCGCCTTCGTGCACAGGGGCGCAAATCGAAGGCCTGGTGGCGAAAGCTTCCGGGTCTTTGTCTTTTGGGGGGGCCGTTATTGCCTTAAGCGGAGTTTTGGATGATCCATGCTGTCATCATTAACCCCGGGGCAGGCGGTGGCCGCGCACTGACGCGGATGCTTAGTCTTAAGCGTGAATGCCCCGAGGTCTTTGATTCGATACCGTGGCTTGAGGCCGAGTCGGTAAGCGAGGCAGCGCTTTTGTTGCATCAACTTCCAGCGTCAAGCCGCATATTGGTGGCAGGTGGCGATGGGACTGTGAATCGGCTCCTGGGAGCGTTGCTTGCCAATGCGCATCAACTCGCTCTCATGCCCCTGGGAAACGGTAACGATCTTGCACGCGCACTCGGTTTGCATCGTTTAACGGTACGCCAGTGCCTGGCCGTTGCAAACGGCCCATCGGTTCGCATCATCGATGTGGGCCAGGTGTGGCTTAACCGGAGCCAGCACTATTTTGTTTCAAGTCTTTGCGCTGGATTCGATGCTGCGATCTGCCAAAAAGTTCAGATGGCGCCCCGAAAGTTTCGGGGTGTGTTTAGATATCTCTACGCAACGCTGACAGCACTGGCAGCGCTGGAGTCGTGGGATATGAAGGCAAGTGCTGGTGATCAGGTGCTGCACGAAGGTGTGGCGCTTTTCGCGTCGACCCTTAATACACCAAGCTATGGTGCCGGGATGCCGGCAGCGCCTCAAGCGCGGATTGATGATGGTGCGCTGGATGTGGTCATCGCCGGGAACTTTAATCGACTGGGGGCGCTGGCAATGCTGCCACGGTTGCTCACTGGCCGGCACATCGGTCATCCCAAGGTGATGGTAAAAGCCTCGCAAACCCTCACCCTTCGGAGTAAACGACCCATGCCTGTTGCGTCCGATGGTGAGTATCTGGGCCTTACCCAATCGCTTGAAGTGGTGGTGCGAGCAGGTGCACTGTCGGTGCTGGTTGGTGGATGACTTAGCGAAGCACAGCATCTTTTCGTCGCAATAAAGGTTATAGATTTCTTGTCAATGTGGCGATGGATGCCGTGCTCATAGGTTTGACATCACCAAGTGTTAGTTCATGATCATTTGTACGAATGCCTACCTGCGCTCGTTGCGCATCACCTGCCTTAGTGGGCTGAGGGGAACTTCCCGGGCCGATAGGATGTAATTTCATAAGGGTTGCCGTCTGGATCGGCAAAGTAGATCGATTCCGAGACAATGTGGTCTTCATAGGTCACAAGAAGCCCAGGTATGGTCTCAAGATGCGAAAGCCAGCCTTGGAACGACCCTTGT
>OMIE01000010.1 GCA_900299025.1 Burkholderiaceae bacterium | reverse complement strand
CGGCGCTCATATCGATCAAGCGGTGAAGACTTACTCGAGTGGGATGCACGTTCGACTCGCCTTTTCGATCGCCACAAGCGTTGAGCCTGACTTGCTCATTATTGATGAAGCCTTGTCAGTTGGCGATGGAGCCTTTCGCCGGCAATCATTCGACCGCATCATGGCGATCAAGCAAAAGGGTACGACTATTTTGTTTTGCTCCCACGTCATGTTTCACGTCGAAGCGTTTTGCGATCGGGTCCTTTGGCTTCATCAAGGCCGCGTACAAGCGCTTGGTCAACTTGGCGAAATCCTACCTCGATACCAAGAGTTCATCGACGCCTACACAGTCGACCCAAACGCCTCACCAGCCGATGCAGGCTCGATGAGCTTGCCTTCAAACCCTCAGACGCTTGGGCAAGCAGTCAACCAAGTCCCCCAACAACTTGGCAGTGCACGCATCGAAAGGCTTCGTTTCTTTATCGACGGTAAGCTCGGCACCGAACTACTTGGTCGATCAAAGCATTCCACACTCGATGTCCAAATCGCTTTCAGCTCCGACCCGCAACTACCCGCACCGAGCGCAGCGCTTGTGATTTCAAGCGAAAGCGGAAAGATTCTTGGCTCATGCATATCGAGTGCAGCTGAGGTCGCCTTTGTGCGAAGTGCGGATGGCAGCGGAACAGCATCACTTAGACTTGAACGGCTACCCTTTAACAAAGGACGATACCGGCTAGGGGTTTACTTATTTTGCGAGCGAGGCATCCATGGCTATGACATGAAAGATCCCGCAGCTCATTTAAAGCTTGAGCACCATGGCCCTGAGCAAGGCCTGATTTTGCTAGAGCCGAGTTGGCTCGAACGCCCTCCCGCCGGTGAGGCCTAGCGCTGTGAACCGTCTCAAAACGCATCAAAAGGTTCGCCCTTGGACGAGTCTGCTCGGCAAACTGCTCAAACTTATCGCCCAGCAAATCGAGCCCCTACAACTTGGCAAACTATTTGAGCAATTACAAGTTGAAGCCGCAGGCAAAGATCCTCGCATCGGGGCCTACGCCATCGAATACAACAACCCGCAAGCGCTGTGCTTTTTCATTGACATCCACCCCATTTTCCAAAGCTTAGTGGCACGCTATCCAAGACATTCAACACTTCAGTTTCTTGATATTGGCCCGGCCTTTGGGGCTGCATCCGGATTGATCGCGCAAATGTATCGTTCGGATTTTCTCGGGCCAAGGCTTGAAGTTTCGGTACTTGATATTACAGACGAGCGACGCGCATTCATTGAACTCTCCTACCCGATCGTCAACTTCATTCACCGTCCCATCGAAATGCTTGCTAAGGAGCAAGTTTGGGATTTAGTCTACTGCTCAAATGCCATCGAACATCTTATCGATCCTGCCGCCTTTATCGAAAAAGTACTTCAACACACGCGTGGTTTTGCGCTTTTTCTTGCCCCATACATGGAAGATCCACCCTTATCACTTGACCACAAGAGTCGAATTGGCGAGCATCTCTTTAAAGGCTTTCCTGTAGAACAGATAAAAATATTTAACAGCGCCGCCTGGCCAACAACAGCAGAAGGTTTGGAGCGAAAACAAATACTCGCAGTACTGAGGGGCGGCGCCGCGTTCTAACATTTAGGGAAAACAATCGATGCTGGCAAACCGACTTTCCCAACGATTTATACGGATAAAACTCGGATCAGGAATCAATGCTTGTTTTAGCATCGTTTCAACCATAAGTTGGCCGGCTTGCATCGACTCAAAAAAGTAAACACCGTCATCGCTATTTCTTAACGCCATGTCGCCAAAACGACTGCTAAGAATTGGCAGGGCTGCAGCCCTGTACTCATAGTACTTCACAGGGTCGACAGAGGCTGTTAATTCGTTTATCTTGAACGGTATCAGTCCAATATCAAATGTAGCTAAAGCGTCCCAAATCAATTCTTGCGGCATTGCTGGCTTGATTTCAACGTCAAGGGGTAAGTCTCCAGGAAGATCGCCATGCACCGGTCCAATAAGAACAATCTTGAAGCGTTTAAAGCCTTCATCGACGAGTTGCTGACGAAGTCGATGCACTAAAGACCAATCAAACCAGGGTGCAATGGCGCCGATGTAGCCCAGAACAAGATCTTTGCTCTTATTTATTGTTGCACCTCGGCTTCTTAGAACGCCCCAGTTAAAGGCTTCATACCGTGGACTCATTGCCAAGCCATTGGGCACTAAAAAACAAGCCGATTTTCTTTCGCGATACCGTTCTAAAAGGTGATGCGACGAAACCATGGCAGCTTGCGCAGCCTCAAGAATCGCCTCATCGCACTCACTGACCCAGCGTCGCGAAGCACCCTCATAAAAGGCCGCCATATCGTCCATGATGTCATAGAAAATAGGTAATTCTGGGAAGCACTGATGAAGCCAAAGCGCGGCATCACAAGGCCGCCCAACGACTAGCCAGGACTTTGAGGTCTCATCGCCTTCCGCATGGTCTTGGTGAAGCCAATACCTGACCTTCGATTCAAAGGATCGCCAAGCGGTGCGATTGATCATGCGTCCCAAGCGCGAAGGTTCGAAAGGCAGACCTGCCAATCGCAGGCTCGTGATCCAGGGCTCATCAACCCAAGACTGCGCCTGATTAGCCTCCGAGCGCTTAAAGGCGTGCCTTACCAGGCTTGCAGGACTCAAGTCGGACCAACGGGGATAACGAATCGGTGATGTCTCGACCCAAAGCACGCGCGCATGAAAACGTTGATGCAACCAATAAGCAAAGTGCTGCGGGCGTTGGGCGACGCTATGAAGCGGCACCGGTGATACATAGATCACCTTCACGGCCTAAACCCTAACTCCTCAGAGCGCGAGCCCATCCGAACCCACCTCAACGAAAGTGCTCACGCAAGACTGCCTCAATGCGCTGCGCGGCCTGGCCATCGCCATAGGGAGAACCAGCACTTGCCATGGCCTCATATTGCTTTGGATCAGAAAGCAAACGTGTTACTTCATCTACGATGCGCTGGGTATCGGTACCTACCAGGCGATTACAGCCAAGCGTAACCGCTTCGGGACGCTCGGTCTCATCCCTGAGCACCAGAACTGGCTTCCCAAGTGCAGGCGCCTCCTCTTGCACACCACCTGAGTCACTCAGAATTAAGCGAGACTTCTCCATCAAACGGCAAAACAAAGGGTAATCGGCAGGTGGCATCAAATAGATGTTCGCTCGACCATTGAGCATGGTCATGACCACTTCGCGGACCTGAGGATTAGGGTGCACAGGGTAAACAAAGTCATGCTCTTTATACCGATCTGCCAATTGAACCACTGCTTGGCAAATCGCCCTTAACGGTTCGCCGAAATTCTCACGACGATGGGCCGTTATCAAAACAAGGGGACGCTCAGACAGTAGCCGCTCTTGCCAGGCCTGGTCTTGAGAAGCCATTCCGGTGTTTTGGTGAGGATGACTCTCCAGAGTCGGGCGCTCTGCCATGTGTGCCGTGGCGTCGCCTGTTGCCATGGGGCCGATGGCGCATACCCTCGCTAGACAAAGCTTTAAGGCATCGATCACCGTGTTGCCAGTCACCCAAATCTTCGACGGGGGAACAGACTCAGCAAGCAGGTTAGTTTTGGCCATCTCAGTCGGCGCAAAATGCCATGTGGTCATTTTGCTCGTTAGTACACGATTCAATTCTTCGGGGAATGGTGCAGACAAGTCACCCGTACGCAGGCCTGCTTCGACATGCGCAAATGGAATCTTTCTAAAGAAACTTGCCATACTTCCTGCGAGCACACTTGCGGTATCACCTTGGCCAATGACCGCTTGTGGATTGAGTTCGATCAATAAGTGATCAAGCTTTTCTAAGATTCGCGCAGTCACTGAAGCCAGGCTCTGCTGAGGCTGCATCACACGCAAGTGATGGTGAACCTCCAAACCAAAACTTTCTATCAAGGGATCGATTAAGTCGCTGTGCTGACCCGTAAGTACCACACAGGGATTTGCCCAAGAACTCGCCTTGATCGCTTGGACCACCGGCGCCAATTTGATCGCCTCAGGCCTCGTACCAATCACGATCATGATCGAAACAGTGGCATCCTTGT
>OMIE01000009.1 GCA_900299025.1 Burkholderiaceae bacterium | reverse complement strand
TGAGACTCGATGCCGCACCACTTAAGGTGGCAGAAGGGGCAAGGCCCACCCGCTGATAAATCACATAGGGCGCCCGATCATCGACGTGTGCTACATCGGGGCGGACCACCACATCAACCAACGGGCTTGCAGTACCTACGGGGTCGCTAGCCGATTGATTGAGCGGATCATTGAGCGATTGGCTGATCGCCTCATACACCAGGGTATTTAGACTCATCGTCCAAAGCACTCATTAGCTGCGACGGGTTTCCTCGCTGATCCGATCGGCAAGCTTTGTAGCAATCGCCCGTGCTGCCTCCTCGTGCGCTGCCAAAAAGGCTGGGCGCACAAAAGGGCGTGCAGCCATCTTGCTTGTTCCCATCTCGTGCATGCGCCAGTACCAGGAGTCTCGGCTAAAGTCTTTGCTGCCGTCACGCTTTTTTCTTGCCCCAGAACGTATCCCGACGAAAAACACCTGGGTGTAAAGGTTGGAATGTTCTCGAATCTGTTTTTGGTAAACCGAGGCCTTAAGCTTACCCGTTGCCACTGGCGCACGAGCCTGCACAGCCTTTCGCACCACACGGGCTCCCGCATAAACGGCCGATCGAAGCGCATTGCGAGCCACCCGTTCGGGCAACAATTGCAGTTGCTTTGAAAGCTCCCGAAGGCCCTCAAGCTTCATCTCAATCAACACTGCCTCCTTCCCCTGCCGTGATCCGAATCCATGGGACGCCTGCAATAGGTTTTACAAGTGCTGAGATCGACATGGCAGCGCCTTGAAACACAATCCGATGTTCCGTAGAAAGCTTTAAATCCTTGCGATCACGAATAACAAACTGCCACAGGCTTTGCGCCTGACTGTGACCTGCCTCAAGCACCGCTTTGGTACTTAAGGGTTCAGCCTTTGCCCACACGGTGGCAAGCACTCGGTAGTGCCTCGTGACCTGTCCCAGCGAGTCAGTCGTACAAACAGGCGCTTCAATCTGAATGCGATGCGAAAGATCGCCTGCCTGCAGGCTGTCCCTTGTGCCCATGGCCATACGCTCTCCAACAATATCGGGCCCCGTGATCCAAAGACAGAAACGAAGCACCCTGAACATACTGGCCGCCAATGACGCTATATGAAAACGGTGACCCAAATTTACGCGATCGATATAAACCCACCGCAGGGATCACGATTTCAGGCTTCATCAATACAAGGATTTGGGGTGCACCGCGGGAAGTGAGGTACCCGCGGTGCGGTGGGGAGAAAGGCAGATTCCGGGCTCCCCGCTCCAGGTAAAGGAGATGCCTGCTCTACAAACATGCATCCAGCAAGCATGATGACACCCATGCCCACATCTGCCAGGCAAGCGTGGTTGCGATGTTCATAGGATGCTTTCCGAGTTTGCGCTCTAAAAATCTGCGATGGAGGCAATCCGCAAGCAAAACATGGTTATTGTCCGCAGCACCGGCCCTTGATAGGGCTGAGGGCTTTGAAGAAGGCTTTCGACGTAAGTCACATGGTGGCTAGAAAATAGTAGCGTCTGGTTACCTGCGCCAGAGCATCCGTGCTGCGAACAGGCGCTTTAATCTAAATGCGTTGCAAACGATCACCCGCCTGCAAGCGATCAAGAGCAGCAGGTGCCATCCATCATCCCGCCCGAAGCGTTAGCGAAACAACATCAGTGCCTGGATGAGCATTGGAATAAGTACCGCACCAGTAATCCCGTGCAACCCCATCCCAAGACTTGCATAGGCACCAGCCACGGGGTGAACGCTCATAGCCCGCGACGTACCGATGCCATGTGATGCCACGCCCAGCGCAAAGCCACGCTGCCACCAGGCCGATACCCGGGCTGCGTTCAATATAAAACGCCCCAGCACAGCGCCCAAAATACCGGTCGTGACAGCGAACACAGCGGTTAAGGTGGGCGAGGCTTGAATCCGCTCAGCAATGCCCATCGCGATGGGCGCTGTGACCGACTTGGCATAGATGGCAAGCAAAAACGATTGATCGGCATCCAAAAGACTTAGTACCGCTACCCCCGTTGTAATGGAGGTTACCCCGCCTGCAAGCACTGCCAGCATCAGAACGCCAAAGCGCCCGCGCAGCGAGCGCCATCCTGCATAGATCGGAACCGCGAGCGCCACCGTTCCCGTGCCAAGCAAAAAGTGAACAAACTGTGCACCCTCAAAATACGTCCTATAGGGAATCTCCGTTGCCACCAGCGTTGCAGTCACAATCAGTAGCGCAATAAGCACAGGATTAGCCATCGGGTGCTTGCCCGAACGCTCATAAACATACACGCCAAAACTATAAGCAGCCAGCGTTAAGGTCAACGCAAAAAGTGGTGAACCCGACAGGTAGACCCATATCTCGACAATCGGTACTTGATCAGGTCGCATGTTCATCCTCTGCACGATCGCCTGCAAACCATTTCAGCACCAATCCGGTGACCGCAATACTTGCTGAAACACTGATTAAAAGGGCGACGATAATCGCACCCAAATTTTCCTTGAGCATCGGCAGGAACATGATGACGCCTGCCGATGCTGGTATGAAAAGCAGACCTAAGTTTTGAACGATGGCTTGTGCGACCTGCTCAAGCCGTGGCGGAATCGAACCCAAGGCAATCAACGAGCCAAGCAAAACTACAAGACCAATAACGGGGCCTGGTATTGATGGCAGGAGCATCTTGCTTGTAAGTTCGCCAAGGACCTGAAAGACTAGAAGTTGTAGCAGTCCGTTAATCACCGGTAAGCCCTCCCGATCTGGTAACCGACAACAGGCACCATTACCCCGGCAACAGCACTTTGTCTAAGATGCCATCGTATCGTGAGAAGTAGCCCTTGAGTGATCTGGCAGCGGGAAAACAGCGATCGCGTGCCTGTTTAATAGATACTGAGTCGATAAGGGTCTAAGAGCCGATCCATCATGGGCAGGCGCGATAGGGCCTTCGAAGCATACTCCTCGCGATGTTCATACATTGCGCCTATTCTCAAGAGCATCCACACACGCAGTGCCGCAGGCGTTGCCCACCGGCCCCCGTAACCTGCCACGTAGCGAACACAAACGGCCTGCCCACTTGCATCAACCTCGGGCCAACCGTCTGGGCCCGGGTAAATGTTCTCCACCCCCGTCACGTGATCCCGGACATAAGCATCCGAGTCCATCGTCTGCCATTCACCGTTTTGATCTCGATAACGTATAGATTCAGTCGTTTGAACCGGCCCAACCGGTAGCGCAAGTGCAAGCCCCTGGCGTTGAGTGCGCGTCGCAGGTCTTGCCAGCACGAGCATATCGTGCTGCACGCCTTGCTCATCACCGCTTGAATCTGGGAAAGCATCAAAGACACTTTCCCAGGTTTGCGTAACGAGCACCCTTGAGGTGTTGTGCTCACAAATCTCGCGGGCCGCCTCAATGTAAACCTGCAGCAGTGCATCTTCGGCGCTCGATTCGATGCGAAGGTGCTCCTTCACCTCATCAAGGGACAAAGGCTCTGTATTCGGCGGTACAACGCACCGCGACGATGGATGGTTCATGATCTTCTCGCTCCCAATGGCGCCCTCTTCATGGGGCGCGCGTATTCAAACTCAAACTCAACGACTTAATCAGTTCAGATGAGTGCTCAGGCTGCAAACTTCAAGACTTTGATCGCCTCGGAATTAATCAACGCACCGCCCAACCGCTTGACGGTATAAAAACCAACATAGGGTTTGTTGCTGAAGGGGTCCCGGATGACGCGTGTTCCAATTCGATCAACGATCAAATAACCACGACGAAAATCACCAAAGGCAATCGAAAGACTGTTAGCAGCTTTGGCCGGCATATCTTCCGCTTCCAGGATGGGGTAATTCATCAGGGTTTGCGGCACACCGGGTGCACTGATGGGATTGAATATATAACGACCCGAGGTGTCTTTAAAGGATGCCACCTCAAAAAGTAAGGCTTTACTCATCACAAAGCGCGCATTAGCACGATAGGCTGCTTTCATTTTCCCAACCAGTGCAATCAACACATCAGCAGGGTTCGTTGCGGGAAAGCCACCTGCCACACCGGTAACCACATGCTGAAGCACCCCAAAGTTGCGGGTGGCATCGTCGGTGGTGGCTGTGGTGCCCGCAAGAAAGCCTGAGGGTTTATTCACACCATCGCCCACAATGAACGCAGCGCCCTCTGCGCGGGCAAACTCAATGGCAACCTCTTCGGCAAGCCACTGTTCTGCATCAAAGAACACATCATCGAGCATTTGCTGCGTGGCCTGCGGGTTAGCGTAAAGCTCACCCATCGGTGGTTTGATATCGGCAAGGCCCGAAGTGCTCGTTGCAGGTCTTGCTGCCAC
>OMIE01000008.1 GCA_900299025.1 Burkholderiaceae bacterium | reverse complement strand
GTATATTGAAACCTGCCGGGTTCGATGCGGCCAAGGGAGTGATTACCGCTGCTAATGCTAAAAGTCCTGGCGATCCTGCTTGGGATCAGGACGTAGGCATGAGAGGTTATTTCGATTTTTTAAAACGCTGGGCACCGGCTATTAATCCGAATGATTCGTTTGCGGCTTCGGGATTTAGCTACGCTCAGATCATCGTACAAATCCTAAAACAATGTGGCGATCATCTCACTCGTGAAAATCTGATGCGGCAGGCTAGCAATCTAAAAGGTTTTAGCTCCACCATGATGCTTCCAGGTGTCACTGTCGACACCTCAAGCGACGATTACCTGCCGTTTCAAAAGTTGCGGCTTCAGCAATTTGACGGTTCAAGTTACAAGTTAATTGGCGAGCTTATGGAGGTCTGAGTAGGGTTTCTGTGCGCTCAAACTTGTACGCTTTTCGTCTATAACGTTTTCGTTACTGAGGAGCTGAAAATGGCGAGGAACTTATCCAACGATTCCAAGCGTCGGCAGTCACTTGTTCTAATAAGCAGCGCTGTCGCATGTGGGGTCGCTGGGCCACTTTCTTTTGTAAAAGCTTATGGACAATCCTCTGCGATGGGTTGGCCGCAGCGGCGCGTGAGTTTAGTCATTCCTTTCCCTGCAGGAGCGGCGACTGACATCACTGGGCGAATCATCGCAAATAAACTTTCGCAGATGTGGAATCAACCCGTCGTGGTAGAAAATCGAGGCGGTGGCAACGGCATTCCCGCCGCTGAGATGGTTGCACGAGCAAAACCAGACGGGTACACGATCTTGCTGACTTCGGCAATGACGCATGCTGTTAACCCCTCGTTGTATGACAAGCTACCCTATAGCCCGATTGAAGATTTTGAACCTGTTTCGCAGTTCGGTCGTCTTCCCTTTGTTGTCCTCGTAAAGGCGGACTCACCGGTTAAATCGCTATCGGATTTGACGGCGTTACTGCGCAGTGAGCCAGGAAAGCATAACTACGGCGCTGGATCTTTACCTGCGAAAGTTGCTGCTGAAATGTACAAGCAACTTGCGGGACTTCAGGTTGTTGGTGTTTCCTATAAGAGCAACCCACAAGCATTTCCTGACTTGCTTTCGGGCCAACTGACTTTCATGGTTATCGATACCACTAATGGCCGTTTGCAAATTGACGCCGGGAAAATGCGTGGGCTTGCTGTGACCACTATGGCGCGTGAGCAGTCGATGCCACAAGTACCCACGACTGTTGAGGCGGGTTTAGCTGAGTTTCAGATATGGACATGGACGGGTTTTTACCTTCCGAAGGGGGCACCGCGCGATATCGTTCAGAAGTTAAATAGGGATATCGCGGCAGCTTGCGCTGACCCAGCGACTCTAGATAAGTTCTACGCGCTAGGAGGCCCGCCCTCGCCATCCACGCCGGAGCAGTTTAGTGCGTTCACGCGATCTGAGATTGACCGGTGGGGAAAAATCATCAGAGCAGCTCAGATACGAATCGACTAGTCGATTCAAAATACCTGCTGAATATCCATCAATGAGCGGAGTGTTTGACCATGATCGAAACTAAAACGCCCCATCTGCAAGGTCCAAGGATTCGGGTTGAAGTAGCAGAAGCCTCAGGCTTCAAGCACATTGCAGTCAAGCGATTAACGCCGGTCATCGGTGCTGAAATCGGTGGCATTAGTCTTGCAGATGGTCTTGATGAAGCACAGCTCAGGGAAGTTGCTCAAGCCTTTGCTGAGTTTCAAGTGATCTTCTTTAGGGACCAGATGCTCGACCCGGAGCAGCATCTTTCCTTTGGTCGGCTTTTTGGCGACTTACACATACATCCGGCTGCGCCACACGCGCCTGGACAACCGGCGCTAATGGTGATTCGTGCTGACGAAAACTCGCCGCGAGCCAATGGCGAAGTTTGGCACTCCGACGTGAGCTGCGATCAGCACCCACCTCTGGGGAGCATTCTGAATATTAAAGTTTGTCCCACCTACGGAGGTGATACGCTTTTTGCGAGCATGTATGCCGCATACGATGCGCTTTCTGATCGAATGAAAACCTATCTCGATGGACTTCGAGCAATCCATGATGGTGAGCACGTTTACCGGGGTACTTATGCGAATTTAGGCGTTGCCGATAAACCAAGCTATCCGCGCGCCGAACATCCCGTCGTACGCAGGCATCCTGTAACAGGACGTCCCGCACTCTTTGTGAATCGCGGTTTTACTCGGCATATTGTTGGCTTACCTAGTGACGAAGGTGATGCAGTACTTCGCTATCTTTTTGAGCATATTGAAAATCCGCTCTTTCAGTGTCGATTTCGCTGGCAACCCCATTCAGTAGCGTTTTGGGATAACCGATGTGTTCAGCATCGAGCCTTGTGGGATTACTGGCCGCAAACTCGCAGCGGTTTTCGTGTCACAGTCTCAGGTGATCGGCCCATTGAATACTTTCAATAGCGATCTATCTTTGAGAGCTTTTTGTGAAGCTGTCTCTGGCTTAACGACTTAATTTGGTTGTTCAGACCTTATTGATCCCGAAGTCTCGCCCAACGCTCATGATCACGCCACTTGCCGCCATACTTGAGCATTTTTGGGCTCAAACCTTCGAAGCGAAAACCGCAGTTCATGGCAAGTTTTTTTGATGCGAGATTGTCTGGCTGGATGTTGGCCTCAAGTCGGTGTAGCCGAAGCTTCTCAAAGGCATAGCGACAGGCATAGCGTACCCCGTGACTAATCAATCCCAGCCCTTCATGACCCTCAAAAGCGTAGTAGACAATATAGCAGTTTTTGAAGTTCTCATGCCAGACACCGCGAAGCTCAACAATGCCCGCCAGTTGGCGAGGTTGGGTTCGCCAGATCGCGAAGACTTTGTCTTTGCTCGATCGAATGTCGCCAATCCAACGATCAAAGTCAGCCTCAGTCCTTGGTAGGTCAAGCCATGTACGAAACACCGACCAACGCGCATGGACGGCTGCTAGGTAGCGTGCCTTGTCGCTACGTCGAAGACTGCGAATGTCGCAGGGTGTCCATGGTGCTGTGAGCTTTGCCATGTGTGGAAATGGTTTGTTGAGGTCTGCGCACGATAACGAGATCGACGGAATTCGTCGAGTGTTCAGCGCAGAAATACTCGTAGGAATACTTAAGGGATGTAACGTAAGTTTTTGCTTTCCAAGCGTGCGCTTAATGGATAAACTCTGGGTTTCGATGATTCCCAAGACTATTCTTTGTTCTAGAACGCCATTGATTCCCCAAGCTCTCTTTCATCTGACCTCGATACCGTGGATGCACTTCTAACTGTATCGAGCCCTGCGAGCTTCGCCTCGACTAGCCAGGAGGCCCAGACATATCGTCTCGGGTATCAGAGTTGGACAAAGAGCAATCTCTGTGTCGACAGTTTTCATGGCGAGATTGCTTACTTCACGACGCGATGGGACGCACTTTGTCCCTATATCGCTGTCAACGAGACGATGCTTGAGATGGCCGAAAAGCCACTCATCATTTATGCGCTACCGCCTGAGAGTCCTTGGGGCCACCCTATCAGGGATGCCTATGGATTGGTTCGAGTGCGTGAATCGGGGTATTGGGAAGATGGGTATCGCCAGCGAAAATTTAAGAAACTGCGAGCAAAACATAGCACCTATCATCACGAGGTTGCATGCATGCAGGGCTCCAATCTGACCAAGCGACAGTTGCTTGCGTGGGGCGGTGAGCACTTTGCTCGCTACGGTATTTCAGAGAAAGAGCTTGATGGATTTCTAGATTATGTGCGGCACCTTGAATTACTTGTGTTTGAGGTAAGGGATTCAACGGGCGAGAAGGTTCTTACTGACGTGTCAGTGATCATGCCCGAGCGTGGGCAGGTCTATGGGAGCTTTTGTCAGTGGAATCCTGCGTTTCGCAATGACTCGCCGGGGCTATACGCTTGCCTGCTTGCTGCGCAGTGGACCTACGACCAAGGCTATGAAACCTATAATTTAGGGCCTGTTGGGGACTATCCCTATAAGCACTTATTTGTCAACGATGTCGAACCGATCTATTCGCTGGCGATCTGCCCACCTGAGCATGCATTGATGCGGGATGCGAGCTCACCACTTTGGGCTGATTTTGAGGTTGAGCACTGGAACCGACTTGAGCGTGATCGGCACACCGCTTGGCGAGCGTCGGACTATCTTCAGTCGCTGCCTTGAAGTCCCTATAAGGGAGTTCGCGTGTGCGCCGGGGTTTTTCCCCATTAAGCGATCTTCGTAAGTGCTCAATGGGACCCTAAATTGAGGACCTTCGACGTTGAGTGTAGGTTATGGCTGAGAGACTACGCCCATGCGATGTGAAGGGCGTGAAGCTCGTGATCGCGGTGTAAAGGCGTCACGCGATAGCCCTCTAATCGAAGGTAATGCTTGACCACGTTTAAGAGTACGGCGTCGTTGCCAACGCAGGTAGCGGAAAACTCGGTCTCGTTGTGACCACGTTTTGCAGCGCTTGTAACTTGCTTGCTCAGCGAGGCCATCTTGGCTTGACCATCGAGTGAGGCCAACCACCACAAGCCTTGGCAAAAACGCCAGGCCTTTTGCCCTTCGATGTAGGGGAACGACCACCATGAAAGTGAGCGGTCATGCTGCTGCAGGACCTCAAGGCTTGAACGAATCGTTGCTATGGCGTCTAGCTCAAGGCCCGTGAGTGCGTCTGTGTTTGTGGCTGTTGCGTCGCCGATATCCTGGATAGCATCTGAGATGTCATGCACGATGCTTAGAACGCCGGCGAAATCTGCTTTCGTCAAGAGCAAAGCGCCGCTATGGATCAGTTTCTTTGCTTGGTCAGACCGTGCAGGGTCCTCAATTAATTCGAGTACGCTTAGGGTGCACTCGCCCGGATTTAGGCCGTAGTCCTTAACGAAATCAAAGCGCTCCTCTAAGGTTTGGAGATGCCGGATACGACGATGCAGCCCAGCAAGATCGCCTCGCCGTGTGTCTTGGTGATACTCACTGAAGATCAGATCGATGATTTGATCGATGACTTGAGAAGAAACCTTGGGTGGCGCATCGCTTAGCAGGAGCAAGCGAACAAATTCTTGGAACGTAACGATATGATCGCTCAGTTCACTGTATCCATTGATAGAACTTTCATGCTCATGCCAGAATTCGACTAAACCTTGATCGAGTTGTGCTGCATCCTCTGACTTGCTGCAGATGCGAAAGCCGATCGCTTCAAGTGCCGCTTTGACGTCTTCATCAGGGGGGGC
>OMIE01000007.1:0-5000 GCA_900299025.1 Burkholderiaceae bacterium | reverse complement strand
TTTCGCTACGTTATCCCCCACTCCTGGGCACGTTCCGATGCATTACTCACCCGTCCGCCACTCGCCGCCAGGCCGAAGCCCGCGCTGCCGTTCGACTTGCATGTGTAAGGCATGCCGCCAGCGTTCAATCTGAGCCAGGATCAAACTCTTCAGTTTAATCTCTGCTGTTACAACAAGGTCCTGTTCGTGAAAACAGGATTTACTCAAACGGAATATCTGACATACATCATTTATTTCCGTGTGAGCACTTGGTTGGACATCGCCTTCCATGCGCCCACACTTATCGGCTGTTTATTTGTTAAGGATCGATTCCGAATAATTTTGCTTTTGACTTGTCAGTCGCTTTATTCGTCGCTGTCGTCGTAACGTCAGCAGAGAAACGAGATTATGAGCAGGTTTTTTGAAGATGTCAAATTGATTGCAAGGCTGAGTTCTTATGTGGGGACTTTAGCCTTCGTCTGCTACTCGCTCTCTCAAGCGTGCGGAGCTCTTGTCTCAAGCCGCATCGCACGGTTTTCTTGGAATCGCGCCTACTAAGCACCATCAGTCGAAACACTATCGATGGGTAAAGGAGGGCGAGCGCTTTTCCAGAAAGGCCTGCATACCTTCCTTTTGGTCGGCCGTGCCAAAGAGCGCATGGAAATTGCGCCGTTCAAAGAGGAGGCCTTCTGAGAGTGGAACTTCAAAGGCACGATTAATCGACTCTTTTGCGGCCATCAAAGACGGGAGGCTAAGCTTCGCCATGTCGTTTGCCACCGATAAGGTCTGAGGCATTAGGTCAGCCAATGGGTAGACCCTTGAAATCAATCCGTCGGCCAAGGCCTGCTCTGCTCCGATCATCTTCCCCGTGAGCACCATATCCATCGCCTTTGCCTTACCCGCCAATCTGGTCAGCCGCTGAGTGCCGCCCGCGCCAGGAATAACAGCAAGCTTGATCTCTGGCTGACCGAATTTTGCATTGTCCGCCGCAAAAACCATATCGCACATCATTGCCAGTTCGCAGCCACCCCCGAGCGCAAAGCCTGCAACCGCTGCGATGACTGGCTTGCGAACTTTTCGGATGGTTTCCCAATTTCGGGATATGTATTCGTTTTTATATACATCAACGAAATCGTAGTGCTTCATTGCGTCTATGTCTGCGCCCGCTGCAAAGGCCTTGTCACTTCCTGTAATGATGATCACCATTACGGCGGGATCCTTGTCAGCCTCAAGAAGCGCTTCGCCTAGACAGTCCATCAGGGCATCATTGAGCGCGTTGAGTTGTTTAGGTCGATTCAAACGCATCAGGCTAATTGGTCCATGCCTAGCAATTAGGACGGGTGCTTGCTGAGCGGTCGAGGTCTGATCGAGCGCGGCGGGAGTCCGCTCGACCGAGGTAGCGACTTCGTTTGACTCATTTTGCTTAGACATCGATGTTCTCCACTGGTTAGTCAACTTTCGAATTGTTTCTTATTTTGCTCGATCGGGGCGGCGGAGGCTGGGCGAATTCAGTACGAATTCGGGCTAGACTGCTGCTTTGTCGCACCGCTCTTGCGCTATTGCTGCGGCGCGTTGAACCTAGTGAATCACCCAGGCCAAGTTGCCTTGTGAAAGGGAGCGTGATGACAGCCCAAGAATGCGCCGAACGCGTACGCGATTTAATGTTTGCTGAAGACACAGCGGCCCAAGCACTTGGGATCGATATTTTGGATATCGGCCCCGGACGGGCGCGCTTGACCATGCGAGTCCAGGGCCATATGACAAACGGGCATCACATCTGCCACGGAGGCTTTATCTTTACGCTTGCAGATACCGCCTTCGCATATAGTTGCAATAGTTATAATCAACGATGTGTCGCTGCTGGCGCCATGATCGATTTTGTATCGGCTGCACATGCGAACGACCTATTGATTGCAGAGGCGCTTGAAGTGAGCCGCGGCAAGCGCAGCGGCGTCTACGATGTGCGGGTGCAAAGTGAGAATGGCGCTCTCATTGCTGTGTTTCGCGGCCGATCAGCCACGATTAAGGGTCAATTCTTCGAAACCACCTAAGTCTCATTGCCCATGGAAAACAAGCCTCACTCAGCATCAGCCGCGAGCCATTCAGCTTCGAGCCCACATACGGAACATCACCGCACGGCATCCGAATCTGCACAAAGCATAGTGCCAACCCTGCATCGCTCACCTCACGGCCTTTTGCTTGAGCCCATTGAGAAGGCCTCACTTGATGAGTTGCGCGCATTGCAGTTACAGCGCCTTAAGGCCAGTCTCAAAGCGGCCTATGAATCAGTTCCACACTATCGACACCGATTTGACGAGGTCGGCGCTCACCCTGACCAACTGCAGCACTTAGAAGACTTAGCAAAGTTTCCATTCACTACGAAGGCAGATTTACGCGACACTTATCCCTTTGGCATGTTTGCTGTTCCGAGAGATAAGGTTGTTCGGATTCACGCCTCAAGCGGGACCACAGGAAAGCCAACTGTCGTTGGATACACTAAAAACGATATCGATATATGGGCACAACTTGTTGCTCGTTCGATTCGGGCTTCGGGTGCAAGACCTGGCGATATGGTCCACATCAGCTATGGCTATGGTCTCTTTACTGGAGGTCTTGGTGCGCACTATGGTGCGGAGAAATTGGGATTAACTGTTGTGCCGTTTGGCGGAGGACAGACTGAGCGTCAGGTTCAATTGATCCATGATTTTAAGCCCGACATCATTATGGTCACCCCAAGCTATATGCTCGCAATCGCTGACGAGTTTGA
The DNA here is from genome assembly GCA_900299025.1 of Burkholderiaceae bacterium. Taxonomy (GTDB): domain Bacteria; phylum Pseudomonadota; class Gammaproteobacteria; order Burkholderiales; family Burkholderiaceae_E; genus UBA3064. Next base: position 2,254 of record OMIE01000007.1, on the reverse strand, counting down.
ACGACAAGGCATGCTGGCGCGCGAATCAAGCTTACGAATCGGAATCTTCGGTGCCGAGCCTTGGACCAATGAAATGCGGCGCGAAATCGAACAGCGCATGGGTATCGATGCGGTTGATATATACGGATTATCCGAAGTCATGGGGCCTGGGGTTGCGAACGAATGCATAGAAACCAAGGACGGCCCGACTATTTGGGAGGACCATTTTTACCCCGAGATTATCGATCCAGAAACTGGTTCGGTTTTACCCGATGGGGAACTTGGCGAACTCGTGTTTACCTCGCTCACCAAAGAAGCCTTACCAATCATCCGCTATCGAACCCGCGATCTCACACGTTTGCTGCCGGGGACGGCACGCACCATGCGGAGGATGCAAAAAATTACTGGCCGTTCTGATGACATGATGATCGTGCGAGGGGTTAATGTGTTTCCATCGCAAATCGAGGAACTCATCCTCAAGCAGGATTTGCTAGCACCTCACTATGTCTGTGTCCTGACAAAGGACGGTCCCCTTGACAGCTTGACGGTGCGGGTTGAAGTCAAGCCCGAGCATGCAGACAGTAGCACGCAGGAACGCTACAGAGCAGCAGCAGCACTTGAGCATGATATTAAATCGTATATCGGTACAAGCGTTAGCGTTTGCGTCGAAGCCGTAGGTCGTGTTGATCGCTCGGCAGGCAAAGCAAAACGTGTGATCGATCAAAGAGGCTAAGTGGGCTCAGCAAACAAAAGTTGTGCGAAAAATTTCAAGTAATGTTTATAGACTCCTGAACGTTTATGCAAGCGAGGAACGCTATGTTATTTAAAGGTATTTTGTTAAGCAATCAACCAAGCTTTTCAGCCAATGTTCAAACAATTGAGCGTGCCTTGCTCGATGAACATGCAGCGGCTGGCAACCTCTTGGTAAAGCTCGACTATTCAACCATCAATTACAAAGACGGGCTTGCCCTTACCAATAAGTCACCGGTTGTAAGAAAATGGCCCATGGTGCCCGGCATTGATGGCGCTGGTGTTGTCGAAGAAAGTACAGATCCAGCCTTTCCCGTGGGTAGTTCGGTCATCTTAAATGGGTTTGGCGTTGGTGAAACCCATTGGGGTTGCCTTGCAGGGTATGCCCGATTGAAGTCCGAGTGGTTGGTTCCAATGCCCAAGCAAATGGACACAAAAACTGCGATGGCTATAGGTACCGCGGGCTACACGGCGATGCTCTGTGTTTTGGCTTTAGAGCGTGCTGGTCTGAGGCCTGATCAGGGCGAGGTGCTTGTGACTGGTGCTGCTGGCGGCGTAGGCAGCGTCGCGGTATCGCTTCTCGCTACACGCGGTTATCAAGTCATCGCCTCAACCGGACGCGCAAGCACCGCTGACTACCTTAAACAACTTGGTGCAACAGACTTACTCGACCGGAGCACGCTGGCCACCCCAGGAAAACCCTTGCAAAAGGAACGCTGGGCCGCAGTGGTGGACACAGTGGGCTCCACAACCCTAGCCAACGCGCTTGCCCAGTGCAAATATGGTGCGAGCATCGCGGCCTGCGGCCTTGCTGGCGGCATGGACCTTCCAACAACGGTAGCCCCCTTCATTTTGCGTAACGTTCGGCTACTGGGCGTGGATTCGGTGATGGCGCCACTTTCGCTGAGGCAAGAAGCTTGGCAGTGCTTGAGTGAAAGCCTTGATCGTACGCACCTCGCCACGATGACCAGCGAAATCTCGCTCGATGACTGTATCGATGCAGGCGCAAAAATCATCGCGGGCGAAGTTCGTGGACGATTGCTTGTTGATTTAAACCGTCAGTGAACCAGCCAAATCGTCAGTGAACGGTTTTAGATATTGCAAATACAAAACTTATGAAGAATAGTCGCCTAAACAAGGTGAACGAGGCGGCACCTTTGTGCTATCGCATCGAAGCGTTTGATCCGAAGGCCCATTTGTTTCGGGTGGGTTTATTGATTGGAAGTGCTGCTCTTGACGGCCAAGCCGTTGAACGTCAAGACGATGCCTCCGCGGTTGAAAGCCAAGTCGGTGGTCGTATAGGCGATGCTGTTGGCGGTTATCCCAAACGACTTGCGGTTCGCATGGCCGCATGGATTCCGGGCAGCTACATGATCCGTGAATTTGCAAAGCATGTACTACAAATTGAAGCATACCTGGTTGATCGCAACGAAAACCCAACAAGCAGCAATACCCATAAAAAGGCCCTAGAGATCTCAAAAACTGCAAAAGCTTGTTGGGAGATCGAAGGCATAGATGCGCAACT
>OMIE01000006.1 GCA_900299025.1 Burkholderiaceae bacterium | reverse complement strand
CGTTTAAGTGTGATCTTTATAACATCGACGAACACACCGAACTCACCCTACCCGAAAAGGTCAAGATCGACCAAATCCCAACGGATGTCTTTTATAACGTACCAGGTATTCACTACAGCGCAAACTATCACCGCGAAGGTCAGGTGATTCGCGCTACGAGGCGCCTGCTCATTGACTTTAAAAGGTCAGTCTGTGATCAAGCCGATGCGATCGCTTGGGAAGAGGCTAGGCTTGCCATCAGGCGCGATGTGCGAAGTCAGGTGTTTGTGAAGCAGGGTCAATAGTTACCCAAGGCACGTCGTTTGAGCCACTCATCAAGCACGGATTCGCCGCACGAGAATAAATTGACTTGGTGGTCCGGTGCCAGCGGCTGCGGAGGGTTCAAATTCACGCACCCACTTTCCAGGGCGCTTTGACTGCCAGCAAGCGTTTCAGCCCAGGGTTAGGTTGTAACGGCGCATCGAGCATGGCAGTGAACGCCCTGAACCCGGGATCGTCAAGGCGAAAGAACACTTGGTCGATCAGGTCGCGCTGCTTTGGAAGAGCCCACCAATTGATGGCACCGTCACGCATGGCCATCTCCAAATGAGTACGCATCAGATACACGAATCCTAAATGATGTGTGGCTAATGTAAATACAAAACCGAGTTCTGCCTACTTATTGCCTGACTCAACCTTTAACGGCCAACCGGTCACTTGCCGCGAGCGTTTGAAGATGAAGCGCCACGGTCTTTTCCATCGGTTCGCTGTAACCGCCAGCAAGGTTCCAGGCAAGTGGCACACCATGATGGATCGCTGCCCTAAAAATACCCTCATCCCGGTAGCCCATGGCCTCAAAGCTCAGATAGCCACTTCCGTAAGGGTCTCCCTCCCAGGCATCCGCACCGGCCTGATAAAGAATCACCCCAGGTCGATGTTCTTTGATGAGCGCTTCGGTGTAGGCAAACCAGCCCTCGACGTTGAGATCGGCCTGCGCCTCCCCAATCCCACGATCTCGGGTGATGTTGATCACCTGCCCGGTTAAACCCAGCACGCTCAGGCAACTGACCGTCCCGTCGCCGAAGTGGGCATCTCCGTCGATGATCAAGACCTTCCCAACCGTGGCAAGCGCCTTACGTGCTGCGATCACCAACCCATTGAAGGTGCAATAACCAAAGTTGCTCGCATGCGAGGCATGGTGAAAGCCCTGGGAGGCTGAACAGGCCAAAGCACCGTGCTTAAGCACGTGTTCAGTTGCCGACCACATCGATGCATTGCTGTAAGCAAGTGCCGTATTGATGGATGCATTCCGGGTGCCAAATCCGTTGCTTGTCTTCAATGCAAGGATATTTCGAACATACGTGGCGTCATGTGCGAGTTCAAAGTCCTGTGCTGAAAAGGGCTCCGGTTCAATCGTTTGACGCTTGGACGCCGCAATAAAGGCTGGAAGCTTCTGAATGGAGATAAAGGGATGGTTGGCAACCTGCTTGGGGCTATAAAAGATTGGGGTCATTCATGTCCTTGATAAGTCATTAGAAGATCAATTAGCGGCGTTAAGTAATTGTTTAGGATACGTTAATTTCAAATAAGACGATTCATGACGCACTTTTATTAAGACAATACTTATTGGCATATTGACAATGCCTATGTTAATTGGCATCATGACAACCGTCAATGGCAACGGGCGCGGTAAAAGCAGTCAAACCGCACCCTGGGCAAACGGAGGGTCCGTAGATGAACCGAGTACTCGAGCAGATGCGCAAGGAGTTTCAAGGCAACGCCGATGCCTTGGTTCTTGCAGCACAGGAAGTAGTACAAAAACTCAACATCGCCCAAGAGGCAAGCGAAGGCAATGAACGTCTGGTGCGGCACTACGTCCAGGTAGCTGCCGTTGATAAACCACTTCGCGAGGGGCGTGATGCAGTCTATGGTTTTCGTCATCTTGTGCAGTACGTGGCAACCCGGCGCTTACTTGCCGAAGGGTTTCCGCTTGCAAAAATTGCCAGCTACACATCGGCTGTACCCACAGAGGATCTTGCCCGCTACCTGGAAAAAACTGATCGCGTGAGCGAAGCCGAATTACTGGTTGCAGCTTTTCGTACCGAGGGCGTCACGCGTGCGGGCGCATCGGGATCGTTTGCAAAGCGCCCCCCGCCTGTCACACCCCTGCCCTCGAGCGTGGGCAGCATGGGGATGGTTGATGTCATGCATGAGATGCGCGAGATGGAGCAGCGCACGCGCTATCAGATCGAAGCGATGCGTAAAGAAGTGCAACTCATGTTTGACGATGCCACAAAGCGCCTGGCCTCGCAGATGCCTTCCGGTGGCGGTGATCCAGCGGCGTTCAAGCAGGGACTGCGCCACATTGCCGAACTGATGGATGAGACCGTGGAAAGGCTCCACGAAGTCCTCAAAAAGCCAGTCGACATGATCGAAAAGCAGATGGACCAGCAACGCTATCTCTTTGACGAAGCCTATCGACAAAAGGACTTCCTTGAAAAGATGTTTGCCGATGTTCTTGGTCGCCAGCGCGCTGAGCTTGAGGCCATCGCCCAACACCAGCGCACCTTTCTGCAACGGTTTGCTTCCGACATGACAAGCCACCAATCGACGCTTTTAAAGCGTATCGACGATCTAGAGCATGCCATTCGCAAGCAGCAAGAGCACGCACCCTCAGGCAACAGGGACAGTGCTTCAGGCACCGAAAACGCCTCAAAAGAGCCCAAAACATAGATTGACGGGACGTCCTACCCGCCACTGAATTACCTACACGATCTGCCACCAAACACCTTTAGGAGAATGCGCTCATGAAGATTGTTCTCAACCCCATCAAGCCCGCCCTATGCGATGGACGTAATGATTTTCACGTCCTGGTGCGCCTGCAGTCGGAACCCGATGCAACGTTATCGCGCACACCATTAAATCTCGTTCTGGTGATCGATCGGTCGGGCTCTATGGGTGGACAAAAGCTCGCCGAGGCCAAACGCTGCGCCATTGACCTGGTCCATCGCATGGCACCTGAAGATCGGGTGGGAATGATTCAATTTGACGATGATGTTGATGTCGTACTCGATTTGCAATCGGTCGAAGCTGCAATGGGCGTTCTTCAGCCGGCGGTGTCTTCGATTCGCGCAAATGGCTCAACAAATTTGCACGCTGGCTGGCTCAAAGCCAGTGAATTGCTTGCACCCCATGCGGGAGGAGAAGCCGTCTGCCATGTGATGCTGCTCTCTGACGGCCTTGCCAACCGCGGGATCGTGTCGCCCGCCCAAATCTGCCACCAGGTGGAATCGCTGGCTAACGCGGGTGTGACTACGACGACGGTGGGGCTTGGGTCTGACTTCAATGAGCAACTGATGACGGCGATGGCTCAATCGGGTTGGGGACGCGCCCACTACGGTGAACGCGCGATCGATCTTGCCGAGACCTTTGATGCCGAAATGGGGCTGCTCACCCAATTGCAGTGGCGCTCGGTCACGATGCGCTTTACTCGGTCTCCGTCGGACCTGGAGATGCTTAACGACTACGCGCAGACCGATGGCCGCTATCAGATGCCAGCCATTGCCGTGGGTTCAGAGTGTTGGGCGCTGGTAAAGATGACGCACCGAGAAGCACTGCGCCAGCAGCATCGCCAGGGTTACGTACTTGAGGTTGAAGTTTCCGCAGTCGATAGCGCTGGAGAGCGGTGTAACTTTCGCGAACGACTTGAGGCCCTTCCAGAGATTGACCGGGGCGACTACGACGCCATTCCCTCACACGAACTCGTACAGCGCCGCATCGATGAGTTACGTGCAGCAGCGATTCAGCTTCGCATCCGCGATGCAGCGCTTCGCGGTGACTGGCGTGCGGTCGAGCATATTCTTAATGAACTCGAAGACATCGGTCGTCGGGAGCCCTGGGTCGCATCGTCCATTCAATTCATTCGCAGCCTGATGCACGATCGCGATCAGGAGCGGATGTCCAAGGAGATGATGTACAAGTCTCGCAAGATGGCTCAACGGCTTGCCAGCACAAACGAATCTGACTTTAATCTCAACGACGATTCGCGCCAGGCCGCATTTTTGCGTCGAAAGATGGCTGAGGGTCGTCGCTCCGAGCCTGGCAATTCGGTATGATCCGAATGTTCACTAACCTTAGAACGTTCTACCTTGGCAAGAGCCTATCCATCCATCGATTCGGTTGAATCCGCTGAGGTGCGTCACCGCGACGAGTGGCACACCCTGCTTGAGCTTGCCCAGTCGCTCCCAGACGAGTATTCAATTTATCACGGTATTCACTGGGCACGTATTCATGAGTCGGTGGCGCTTTACGGCGAAATCGACTTCATCATTGCCAACCGCTATGGAAGGCTTATCGCCATTGAGCATAAGGCAGCCGAACTTGAATCAGATGACGGTCGCCTCTTTGCCGTCTACCGTCGCAAGGGTCAGACCCAGCGCAAGGACGTTCAGGCACAAATCACCCGCAATTTGAGTGCGCTAAGGTCGGAGTTCGATCGAAGGTTTCCAGGCCGACACATGGATGTTGATCACATCCTCTACATCCCGCGGACCCGCCTTGCCGGCGTGCGCCCGATGGGCTTGGCAGAGGGCCGAGTAGTTGATGCGCTAGAAACCCGCTCACTTGCACAAGTCCTCATTGCGATGTTCGACGAACGCATGCAACCGAGTGGCGAGCGTCTGGCCGATCCCTTGGAGGTTCACGAGTTTCTCTCTCAAAAAGCATCGATTGCACCTGAAGTCGGACTGATTGGCGAACACGCATCGGCGCTTACCTCACGCCTATCGGGTGGTCTTGCGGAATGGGTCGGTCGACTGACGATGTTTCCCTTCCGTTTGCGCGTTCAAGGAACGGCAGGTTCAGGGAAAACTCAACTCGCACTTGAAACGCTCAGACGTGCCCACCTACGCGGTGAGCAGGCGCTTTACGTGTGCTTTAACCGTGCCCTTGCCGATGCGATGCGAGCGCTCGTACCCGATCCAAGCGTTGTGCTCACCGTTCATGAACTGGGCAGGCGATTACTTGAAGCCCAGGGCGAGCCGGTTGACCTTGCGCAAGCGGATGCCTTCACCCGTATGGAGCAGGCACTTGAAAACCATCTTGACTTTATCCGTGGCCAATGCGACGTGTTGATCGTTGATGAAGGCCAGGATATGGAGGAGCGATGGGCCCGAGCATTACTGCAAATTCCAAACGAAAACGCTCAGATGCTCTGGCTTGAAGATCCGCTACAAACACTATATGAAAGAGAAGCTGTCCAATTGACCGGATGGCCTACGATGGTGTCGCCTGTCAACTACCGCTCGCCCGCACGTATCGTTGATGCGCTCAATGCCTGGGGCCTGAGCGATCACTTTATTGAGTGTGGATCGGGGCGAGCCGGAGAGCCTATTGGTGTTTACCCCTACGAGCCAGGTGCTGAGTGGGAAGCGACCCAGGCAGCCGTGGCTGACCTGCTTGCTGAGGGCTACTCCGCAGACCGTATCGCCGTACTATCCATCAAAGGGGCCTCATCAAGCACCCTATTAACCGCTGCGCCAGCCACGATTGCCGGCTGCTCGGTACGCATGGCGAGGGGCTATGATGCACAACGGTTTAGAACCTATACCGAAGGCGACTTGCTACTCGATACTATTTTTCGCTTCAAAGGGCAGTGCGCCGATGCAGTCGTACTTACAGAGGTTGATCGGGAGGTAATGGATAAGACATTTCAGCGCCGACTATTTGTAGGGCTTACCCGAGCCAGACTTCAACTTCATCTGGTGGCAGCCGAAAAGTCTTGTGATCTGCTTGGCTTATGAGAAGCAGATGAGGATTAACGACCCAAGCGAAGTTATTCATAAATTTTATTACGGTCTACAACCAAGTGCGGTCAGGTGCTCACACTCAAGAAAGTGAATCAGATCAGTCGCCGAAAATCGCCATGAGCCACTTGGAAGCTTTTGCATGACCTTAATGTTCCACTTAGGACAAGGAATCAGGTTGGATTGGCTTAAAGCGGGCCGTCCTCATCGCGACTCAGAATCTCAGCGACTGCATCAAAGGAGCGGTAGCGAAGCTTCGCATTGAGTGGAAAAACGCCTGGGTGCTTGCAGCCGTACTGCTTTAGAAATAAAAGCTCAGCATCAACATCTTGAGTTTCGATCCACCATGAGGCAGCCACCGATCGTCCTCCCTTAAACCAGCGATATCCTCGCGCCTTCACCGCATCCTTGCTTTCAAAGGGGAGTCCAAAAGCGAGAATTCTTGCAGACTGTGCTCGCGCTGATTTCAGCAGGTGTCCAAGGAGCGACTCTTCCCTGCCAGGCACACGTTGATTAAGTATGGCTGTGAGCATGTCCACATCTGCTCGGGCCCGGTGCGCATCGTGAAAAAGCCCAAACCGAAAGCCAATGTAATCGAGTTTTCCACTGCCCACGCCCCACTCGCTCCAAGGGAGCTCAGTAAACGTACAGGCAAATGGAACGTTAGAAAATCTCGGAAAGCGTGACTCGAGAAATTTCCGATCAAAACTCGCGTTGTGACACACGATCAGTCGGACGCCATCGAGAGCTCTGACCATGGCCTGTTCGTCAAGTCGCTCCCCTCTTACCATTGCATCGGTAATGCCTGTCAGCGCTGTGATCTCCGGCGAAATGGGAAACTCCGGATCCTCCAAACCTTCATAGCGCGCTACCACCCGATAAAGCTTCCCCGATTCCATCCCGTACTCACAGCTTGCTATGGCAAGATCAATGATTCGGTCGCCCTCATCGGGGTTCATGCCAGTTGTTTCTGTATCAATAACAGCTAGCCGCCCTAGGGGCTCGTTAGCATCATGTTCGGCAAATACGTGTTGATCCGAAAGGCCTACACGACGCAAGACTCGATAATCGCTTTGCGAACTGACCAGTGCTATTGCCGCATCAAGGTCCATAGGTCTTTTTAGGTTAGGTCAACTGCATCCAAGAGTACATTCTGCTTACGAT
>OMIE01000005.1 GCA_900299025.1 Burkholderiaceae bacterium | reverse complement strand
TCGGCCGTGTGAGCCTTGACCAATGCGAGATCAGGCACGAGCGATCGCTCGAGCACATAGTCCTGCCCGTCAAACTGTTTGATTTCTTTGCCCTCGGCAACTAGCGTGCCTACGCCTGTACGCGTATAAAAACCAGGAATCCCGGCACCGCCTGCGCGCAGCTTTTCGGCCAAAGTACCCTGAGGCGTGAATTCGAGTTCGAGCTCCCCAGCAAGGTATTGCCGCTCAAACTCCTTATTTTCCCCTACGTAGCTCGCAATCATCTTTCGGATTTGTCGCGTGGCGAGCAATTGTCCCAGGCCGAATCCATCGACCCCAGCATTATTCGAAATCGCCGTCAGTTCGCGAACACCGAGATCTCGAATGGCAGCGATAAGTGCCTCCGGAATGCCGCAAAGGCCAAACCCTCCAACCGCAATCATTTGCCCGTGCTGCGCGATATCTTCAAGCGCTGCTTTGGCGTCGGGATAGAGCTTATTCATGAAAAACTCCCACAGGAATTATCCAATTGTAGCTGGCGACCTAAATAACTGCAGCTGATTTGCCCTGCTAGGCTGGACTTAGACTGATCAGCCTTCCGGCTCCCAAGGTGCAAGCAAATGCCAAGCGGCATTCTTTTGCACTTGCCAAATCATACGCAGGACCCGGTGCGCATCAGACCTAGAGCCTGCGAACTGAAGACTGCGTTGCGGTCCGTCGAATTGAAATCGAACCGATCGCACATCAGCCGAGACATGGATCCGGCTTAACAAGCCTTCCGACTGTGGATTCGCTTGCATCGCTGCCGGGTGTCGTTCTCGTGCAAGTTCGTCATCAAGGGGCGGACTTGTTTCCATGGCAAGCTCGTGCTCAATCCAAAGCTGCCGTCGCCGGTCTGTCTCGCTAGGGCGGAACACGCCCTCGGCATCGTCCCCGGAACCGATTAGCTCATGGCCTTGTCCCGGATGCTTCTGACCCAGAAAATTCGGCGGCATCGTGAGTGTGCGGCCGAGCAATTCCCAAACTTGCGGTAGCAACTGTTGGAGCACCCTACGCGTAAGCCAAAGCTGCACGGCTCCGTCGCTATCAGTACCCAAGCGCAACCAGAGGCGATCTTCTGAATCGCTAAACCCGACCGTCAGCGTTTTCGCCTCTAGCATGCACGCAACGCACAAACCGAGAAAAGACGCATGCCAAGCAGCAGAACAACGCGAAATCTAGGCGACTCAGAGCACTATCGCTCGAGCTTCGACTCGATACGAGAAAGTATGCTGCGCAACTCCGACATTTCGTTATGCATCATCTGCATTTCGGATTGCAAGCGCTGGGCTCTATCTTCTAGCTTTGCGCTGGATGAACTCACAGCGTTTAAGCGCTCGAGCAAGGTATTAACCATCATGCTTGAAAGCTCACCTGCTTTGACCAAGGGCTCAACATCACGGCGAATCACCGCCACCGCTTCGACGATATGCTGCTCCTTGACCGACTCAGCCCTTGTCTGTTCGACCTGGGAGGAAAGGACATCGAGTTTGGCAAATGTGCTCTCGAGGCTTTGAAAACCAGCACGAATTCGAGTGACCTGATCCTCCACCTTACCGGAGCTGAGTCCAAGCGTACGCAAACGCTCCGACACAGATTCGATCTCATTACTTCTTGCCAGGGGTCCAAACTCGCGACGCAGTTCGCTCATCGCCTGGTCAAGATGTCGGGGCCGCAGCGCTTCAGCCCGCATCGACTCGCTCAGGCCCATCATTGCGTCAACCCGCTGCAGATTCTGATCAATCCGGTCATTGAGCCGATCTGTATTAGCCCTAAGTTCGTTGAGCTGGGTCGCAGCCATATCACTTGGCTGCACTAGGCGATCGTGTAGATCGCCGATCGCAGTCCGTACGCGGTCTTCGAGGGCACTTAAACCCGAATCACGTACGACGCCGTGAAGCTCGCGGCGAATATCCGAAACCGCCTGCTCAATGGCAAGCGACACAAGCGACTGCAATCGGCCCTGCGCATCCTCGGTACGCTCAGCAAGCTTGTCTTGCTGGGTGAGCATGCCCATGACACGGTCCAAAACCGTATCAAGTCCAGCACCCAAACGCTCCTGCAAGGCGTTGACTAGGTTGGTGACACGCTCTAAGCCGATGTTTTGATCGCTTATCCGGGTACGTAAGGTATCGGTGCGGACACTCTCCAAAGCAGCGGTCAGATGGTCAAGCTTACCCATGGCTGCTTCACTGCGCTCGCTGAGTTTTTCAGTCACCAGTGAAATACCGAAGAGTCTGCTGTTGCCGCTTTCAACCAATCCCGACAACTCGTCCTTCACAGAGATCAAGGCAGCGCCGAGTTGATCCTTTGACATGCCGAATTTGGCTGATAAGCGATCTTGTAATGTCTGCAGATCGATATTGCGAGGCACTGACTCGAGCTCACGTCGTACATCGGCAACAACCTGCTCGATGTGGCGTGGGCGGAGCATGTCGGTACGCAGCTGATCAAGCAGTGGTTGCAAGGCCTCCAACTGCATAAAGCCCCGCTCACTTCGTGAAACGATTTGCTCGAGCGACTGGTCGAATCGTTCGGTCAGCGCATTGGTCAGTTGCTCTTGCACCTGCCGAACATCATTGAATTCGGCACTAAGACTGCGCTGTGCATCAGCATTGAGCTGCCGGATCAACTGTTCGGTTTTTTCTTGAAGACTATTCTGTAAAGACTGGACTTGATTGTGATTTTGATCTTGTAGCTGCTTCAGAATCGTGAAATGTTGTCGCTGCAAACTCTGAATTTGCTCATGCAGATCACGCTCGAGAAGTTCGGACTGCTGGTGTTGGCTTTCAGTGAGGCTCAACAGTGTTTCATGATTACGCCGAATCAGTGTCTGTGCCTGATCAAACCATTGCTGCTGGCTGCGCTGACCGATCTCGTGGTACTGCGTTTGTTGGTCACGTTGCTTCTCGAAAAGCTGTGTCTGCAACTGGAGTATTTTGTTGTAGCGATCTTGCCCAGCATCCAACACTTGCCGAAGGCCATCGCGCTGGGCGCTTGACAGCAACTCCTGGCCGTTTTGCACCAAATCGACGAGTTCGCGTTGTCGCTGCTTGGTCGTTTCCTCAACTTGAACTTGATAATTAACCTGTAACTCTTTAAGTTGATTAATACTTTGATTGATCAACTCTGCACGTGCAAGCGGTGATGTCGCCTTCTCAAGATTTTGAATCAGTTGGGAAACACTTAGGCGAAGCAAGTCGTCTTGCTGAGCAGCCCTATTGAGTAAATCCTCACGAAGGAGGGTTTGCTGGCGTATGCCCTCCTCGATCCGTTCGGCGATTTGCTGACTGACCGTGATCTCAAGAACCTGCAGTCGCTGCAAATGTTGTTCGATCAGATTCTGCAAGGCCCCCGACATTTGCTGCAAACGGCCAAGGTCTGTTGCGATCAGCTTGGTGCTCTTCTCTGCATAGGCCTGGGTCGCCAGCGGCTGGAAGCGAGCATCAAGCGTTTCAAGGAAGGCATTAAAGTCGACCTGTTTCAGTGACTCCTGGTGCAACTGCTCGATGTAAGGACCAAGCGTGTCAATACGCGCGATCGACGAGGCAAAGGTTTGGAAACTCGCTTGTAGTCTGACAATTTGGTCTTCAAGCTGCTGGCTGCGACGCGTGTCAGACTGGAGTTTCTCTGCCGTCTGGGCCAGGGATTGAATCTGCCCGCCAAAGCCTGCAACATCTCCAGCCAAGCGCTCAATGCGGCCGATGGATCGAGACAAAGAGGTCAACTGCTCAGAGGATCGTCGAAAGGCAAGCGAGGTTTTGGCCAATTCGGCAAAGTTCTCTCGCATCGACGCCTGACCGCCGGTGATCTTCTCAATATGGTTGAGAAAACTCTTATCCAATCCCTCAAGCGAGACCGACAGGGACTGCATCAGCGTGGCTGTTTGCTCTTGAAGCTGGCTCAAGATTTCGGCAAGCGAGCGCTGTTGTAAGACACTGAACTCCCGAACCTCGGACAAACTATTGGAAAGATTGACCTGCAATGCGTCGCGGGTTTGCTGCAAATCAGCATTAATCTCTCTCGCAAGACTACCCATATCCGAGCGAAGTACCGTCGCCTCGCGCTGCTGGCCCTGTTCGATCCGGATGGCGGTCAGACTGACATCGTCGAGAAGCTTTGCAATGCGATCGCTTGCCGCTTGTTGCTGGCTTGTTAATTGAACAGCAATGGAATCCATGCCACTGGCGATCACGCCGCGCATGGCATCAGCCGAGGACGAAAGTCCCTGCCGTAGAAGTTCAACGGGCTGTTGCAAGCCAGCGTTGATTTGCTCAAGTCTAGATCCAAGCTCAACGCGCAGATCCCGCAAAAGTCGCGTCTGCTGCTCTGCAACCTCACGCTGCTCCTGCTCCACGCGCAAACCCTTTTGCTCAGCGTCTCGCATCAGAGCAGCGAGCTTCTCGCCACCGCCACGCTGCAGGTAACCCAGGAGAGCTGAGATCCGATCGGCGACACCACCGAGTTTTTGGTCCATTTGAGATAACTGTGAACCAACGTCGGTGATGCCCAGCGACAGCAAATCAGTACGCTCATCCATAAGCGTTTTGCTGCGCTCGAGCAGTTCCTTGGCCTCGCCAAACAGCTGGGTGCTGTCGCCAAGGCCACGTCGGACCACCTCAGCGATCGAATAGGTCAAACCGTCCCAGGAATGCTGAATCTTCCCGATAATGTTGTCAGGAAGCTGCGCATCAAGTTCTAATTGACGTTCAGCCTGCTTGCGGAACCAACTATCAATGCGCCCCGAAAGTTCTAAAAATTGCGCAGGCAAATCGTCGCGTAGTAAATCGAGCTGCGACCTGGTCGCGACCACCTGACGAAAGTCAGCGATATCGGCGCGAGCGTCTGCATGAACGCGCTGGACCGCCATCTTGATCGACTCGGCCTCACCCAATAACTGATGATTAAACTTCGCGATCTGATCGCGGATCCCCTCTAACTCAGACGCTTGAGGTCCAAGCGCGGCCGCTTCAGAGAATGCCGACTGAAGGGATGCTAATTGCCCTTGCGCTTGCGCGAATGAAGCGTGGAGCGTTTGTACATGACCCCGAACATCGCCAATCGCATCGTGCATCTGATCAGCTGATTTGCTAGCGCCATCGCTCCACGCACGGAAGGACTGATCTAAGCGCTCAAGTCCCTGCTCACTAACCTGAGACAGCTTCTCAAATCGCTGTTCGAGCGCTGCCAGCGGAACGCCCATATCATTCAGTTTGGCAATACCTGCAGCCAACACCTCGCTACGATCGATCAAAAGCGCTCGGTTATCCTCAAGTAGATGCCGAATGCTTGCCTGCCCCTGGGCAGTTTCATCTTGAATCTTTGCCTGGCCCGTCTGAAAACTCGCCTCCAGATTCACGGCAAGCTCGGCGAGCTTTTCTGCTAAGCCGCCAGACTGCTGTTGGGCTGAATCAAGCGCTGCGATTCGCTCTACGATTATCCCTTGCGTTTGGCCGAGAAGAGCCCTGACCTCGTCGCGCCAGGTATTGGCCTCAGAGGCGCCCTGCACGCCGCTACGCTCAATCGCAAGAAGGCGCTCCCTTAACTCATGGAGACCCGAATCAAGAGAACCGAGCTTTTCAAGCGCCGGGACAAAAACTTCTGTTCTCTCAATCAGTAGGTTACGGCCATCTTCAAGAATCTGTTTCAGCTCTCCGAGCAGGACAGCAATGTCAGCGCTACCGCGCTCAACCAGCGAGGAAACCATGGCAGAAAGTCGCTCGAGGCTTTCTTGGAATGTCGCGATAAACGAGCCAGGAAGCCGGGTTTCCAGATGGACGAGCAGGTTTGCCGACTGCTCTTCGATCCGCGAAATTTGCGAGGATAAGCCTTCAGAGTCAGCTATCGTTTTCGTGCTTAAAATCTCGATTTGACCTAACAAATCTTGATTAAATTGTTGTATTTGCTGGGATAAATTTACATCGAGAGCACGCAAATGATGCTCGACTGCTCGGAATTCATCGGCCTTAGGCGCACTCGCAGCAGCCTCTTGGAGCAGACCCTGCAGTGCATTGATTTGCTCGCGGGCGAGTCCTAAGTCAGCGGTTCTTTCTACGATGAGTCGTTGGCTTGCCTCGAAGAGCGAACGCGTTTCGAGCAATAAAGCTTGACTTTGGTTAAGGCCTGCCTCGATCGCGGCGCCGACCCTGCTATCAACCTGACTACTGATCTGGCCTAAGCGCTGCTCGATCTCAGCTCGGCTCTGATCGACCCGACTCTGTGTATCACTCAGTATTTGTCTGGTTTCGCCGAATATCTGCCTGGTTTCCAAGATGACCGCTTGCGCCTCATCCTGCCCTTTATCAAGCAAGCGACCAATGGAGTAGCTCAGATCGGAAAGTTGGCTTTGTAGGCGCTCTGTTACCGCAGCAGGCACTCGCGCGTGCAGCCTTATCTCGTCGGCCTGCTGGTTGAGCATCGCCTCGAGGCGAACATTGAGCGTTGAAAACTGTGCAGGCAGCTCACCGCGGAGCATCTCCACCTGGTGCTTGCTCGCCAACTCGTTGCGCAAACTAGCCCCGCTGTCTGAGCCTTGCGCGTAAATTTGCTCAAGTCGGGTTTGGATGCTCGCCCAATGCTGCTCGAGTCGAGCATCCATCGTGGCCACGAGTTGCTGGACTTGGACAGACTCGCTCCCGAGCGCGGACGCCTGCCCCCCGCTGCTTGCCAGCGTTGCTGACTGAAGCAATTGCTGGAGATTGGCCAATTGCTCGCGAACAAGACCAAGGTCTGCAGCGCGTGCGAGCAAGTCGACCTGGCCTAGCAACGATTCGACGCGACTGGCGAGAAGATCAGGGTCGCTTTGCTTGATGCCTTGCCTCTGAGCTTCCTGAATTTGCTGAATCTGTGACGCAAATCCTGCGTACTGCTCAATCACCTGGCGCAACATGGCATTTGCCGGCTCAAGCGATGACTTGAGCCCCTCGCCAAACTGACCGTCAAATGCTGACCACTTCGCCGTCAGCTGCGAGAGCGCTTGTAAACTTTGGGCAAGTGCCTCTAAGCGCTGCTGGGTTGTTATCGCCTGCTGGTCATTACTGGCAAGACCTTGCTGGGTCAGTTGTGACAACTCGGCGATATCACGACGGACTTGATCCACTAAACCGGCCACCGCATCGGGCTTCAGCAGATCGCGCCCAATCGCATCGACCGATGCTTGCAACGACGTCAGCATGGCGGGGTCAATATTGCTCACTTCGCCTTGCCGTGTGGAACTTTCACGCGTGGCTAGGCTGTCCCGTAAGACACCGAAGCCTTCCGCGCCCGTTGAGGCGCTCGCCTCAGCCTGCCCAGCGAGCGATCGAGGGATGATGGGTGGCTCAGCCCCGACGCGCTGTGTGCGGCGCGTCCTTGCGCTTAATCCATCGAGCAAGCCACCCATCGGCACCGATCCTGACGGCCCCACTGCCGGCGTGGGACTCGATGAAAATTGAGGATTGGCAGTCGGCGCTGAGTTTGATTCAGCCCCTCCCGAGCCTGCGACATTCGTACCAGTTGTTGACGAAGATCCAGGCGCAGCGCTGGGTGATGAAGCAGACGGCGCCAAGCCTGCGCCACGTCGGAAGGCTTGCAAGGCTTCCATCGCTTCCGGCGAATCAGGATCAGCCATGCCTGCTGGATTGCTTGCCTCGGATAAGGATCCTAATGCGCTGCGCCGGCTCAACTTAAGACCTGCGAGGATTTCGCGAGGATCAGCTTGAGGGTTTTCCTCCAATGCCCGGCTCGCCAGCAGCCAGGCCCTCGCCCAACGAGCGACCGTTCCGCTACTCAGGCCCATGGCTCGATCGGCGGCACGATTGGAACCGAGTTCCTGGACCATAGCCATGGCATTCTCAAATTGCTCGTGGGTAAATCCGAGCTCTTCGTAGATTTCCTGAGGCAATCTCGTCGTCATGTCAGCTGCGTCCTCTCGCGTACGCCGGGAATCCCCCAAAAAAAAGGGATTCCAAAAGGGCTAAATGTAACCCAAGCTGCCTGGGTTCCAAAGGCGATTCGGACGAAGCGGCTCCGTAACACGCTAATCGGACAGTTCTGAGCCTTTTATCGCAGCCATTTGCGCTTTATCGCAAGCTAGAAAGTAGACAGGATCAAATCATGCAAGCTTGGCTTCAAGGCTTTAGCCGAAGCTATGCGATACTCCCGCCCTTCACTTACATTGTAAGAATACTCATGTCCCGAAAAGCTTGGCGCCGCATCCTGATTTTGCTGGTTTTGCTCGCTGTTATTGCCGGGCTTGCAGGGTGGCGATTGAGTGGCAAGAAATCGAGTGAAAAGCCAGATACAGCTCCGCCGCTGATTTTTCAAGCCAAGGAACTCACCCAGGCGTCGCTTGCGAGTATTGGGCAATCCATCGAACTGTCCGGTAGTTTGTATGCCCCGGACAGCGTAACCATCAAGGCTAAGTCAACCGGCCAGTTAAGGCGATTGAATGTCGTCGAGGGGCAATTTGTTCAGCGCGGGCAAGCCATTGGCAGTCTCGATTTGACTGAATTGCAATCCCGACTTGCCGAGCGCAAAGCGGCCCTTGCAGCGGCCAAAACCGCGATGACGCAGGCTAGCACGCAATGGGAGGCGAATCAGCGCCTTTCAGATCGCGGATTTATCGCCCCGACGGCGATCGAAACCTCCCGAGCAAGCCTTGAGTCCGCGAAAGCACAGGTCCAGGCAGCAGAGTCTGCATTGCAAACAGTACAGGTGCAGCTTCGCGATGCCGATCTCATCGCACCGATTAGCGGCTGGGTGCAAAAGCGTCTTGCCATGGAAGGCGAAAAGCTGGCAACCGAGCAAGCAATCGTTTCGATTTTGAATACTGACCGCCTCGAAATTCACACCCAGGCGGCAGCCTCGTATGCCCAACAGCTCGCGTTAGGTTATCGGCAAAACTTTAGGGTCGACGGTTTAAAGGCTTTGGTAGCTGCGCAGTTGAGCCGGATCATGCCAAGCGCTGACCCCAATGCGAGGGCACTCACCCTGGTTTGGGCCATTAGCGGCAATCCCGACATGCAACTAAGGCCAGGACAGTTTGCCATTGCAAGCGTGGATTTACCAGGTGAACAACAACGGCTGACCCTTCCAGTCGAGGCCATTCGTCAAGAGGCCGGTAAGTCGGTTGCCTGGATCATCGCGGACGGCAAACTGAGTCGCAAAGCACTCATAACGGGTCGTCGATCGCCTGATGGCACACGTATCGAGATTCTTGATGGCCTGACGCCCGATGCGAAGGTCTTAGCTATGCGCTTTGACGGTCTTCGCGAAGGACAAGAGGCGAGCATCGCGAATTCGGATCAGCCGCCTACCGCGCCCGCCAAGGGTTCGCAGGCAAAGTCCTAGGCCAGCATCATGTGGATTACCAGGGTATCCATTGCCCAGCCCGTTTTCGCCGCCATGGTGATGCTTGCACTTTGCGTGCTCGGCATGTTTTCGTATGTGCGGCTTGGTGTTGAGCAACTGCCCGATATCAACCCGCCGGTCGCCTTTGTCGACGTTCGCTACCCCGGCGCATCACCCGAGGCCGTTGAACGAGAAATCACCCGCCGTGTTGATGAGGCGCTCAACGGCATCGCAGGCGTCAAGCGCATTACCTCAAGAGCCTTCGAAGGACGAAGTCAAACCGGGGTGGAATTCAATCTCAATGCCGACATGGCGCGCGCGGTGCAAGATGTGCGTGATCGCATTGCCCTGGTTCAGCCTGCCTTTCCGAAAGACGCCAAGGCCCCTGTTATCGCACGTGCCAACAACGAAAACGCCCAGCCGGTTGCGGTGTTTGCGCTTCTTTCCGAGACAAAAAGTCCACGCGAACTCTCGATGATTGCTGAATTGCAAGTTTCGCGTCGCTTGCAGCGCGTCGAAGGTGTTTCGTCGGTTGAACTTGCAGGCCTTTCAACCCGTGAAGTCCGGGTCGATTTAAACGTCGCAAGACTGCAGCAATTCGGCATTACACCGGCCGAGATTGCCAATGCATTACGCGAGCAACATAGCGATCAACCGGTTGGGCTGCTGAGCAATCCTGTAAGCGATGCCATTCTTCGGGTTGAGGGCAGAGTCAGCAATCCGCTTGATTTCGGCGCTTTCATCATCGGAAAACGTGACGGCATCCCGATTCAACTCAATGATCTAGGGCGGGTTTACGAGCGTGAACGAGAGCTCGACACGCTAGCCCGGATCAACGGCCAACGCCCCGTTAGCTTTAACATTTTCAAGCAGCAAGACGCCAACATTGTTGCCACCGGCGATGCCATAAAGGAAGCTGCCGAGGAGCTACGCGCCCAACTCGGCAACGATGTGGAATTGCGCCTCATCTACGCAACAAGCGACTGGGTGAAACAATCGCTCAAGGGGCTGCAGCGAACCTTGATCGAAGGTGCTTTGCTCACGGTGCTCATCGTTTATCTTTTTTTGCACTCGTGGCGCTCGACCGTGATCACCGGCCTCACACTCCCTATCGCTGTTATTTCGAGCTTTATTGCGGTCTACGCCTTCGGGTTCACGCTGAACTTTATGACGATGATGGCCCTGTCGCTTTGCATCGGGCTGCTTATCGACGACGCCATTGTTGTTCGTGAAAACATTGTCCGCCACCTTCACATGGGGAAGACCCACAAGCAGGCAGCGCGTGAGGGTACTGAAGAGATCGGCTTGGCCGTCATGGCAACGACTTTTGCGATTTGCGCTGTCTTTGTGCCGGTTGCCTTTATGAGCGGCATCATCGGCAAGTTTTTTTATCCCTTTGGCATAACGGTGGCTGTTGCCGTCTTGGTCTCATTGTTCGTCAGTTTCACCCTTGACCCCATGCTTTCGAGCATTTGGCACGATCCCGATGGCCAGAAACACAGGCAAATCCCGCTTGTACGCCACGCAATCGCGGCAGTTGACGCCATGATGGAGGCCTTGCATCAGGGCTACAGCGAGCTCATTCATTGGATCTTTGAGGGCAAGGGATTTCGGCTCTTTTGGCTGATCCCGATTTCACCTCGAGCCATCATTTTGTGGATTGGCATGTTGAGTTTTGTGCTTGCGATCGTGCTCATCAAAGCAGTGGGTACCGAGTTTGTGCCTCAAACTGATAATGGCTTCACCCAACTCTCGGTCCGACTACCGGTGGGCTCAAGTCTTCAGCGCGGATCAGAAAAGATTGCCCAGGTTGAAGAGGCCGTGCGCAAAGTGCCGGGCATCGCCACGATTAGCACCACGGTTGGAGGCACGGGTTCGGGTTTCTTGGTGGGTCGCAACCAAGCCACACTCAACATCTCTCTAAAGCCCCGCAAAGAGCGAGATCTGGACCAAAAGGCCATCGAGCAGGCTTTGAGAAAGGCGATTGCGCAAATTCCTGGCATTGAGGCTTCGGTTGGAACCGAGCGCCCGATCTATGTCACGTTACTTGGTTCGGATCCCAAGCAACTGGTCGAACAAACCCTTGCATTCGCAAAGAAAATGGAGGCTATTCCAGGCATCACCGATATCGATGCTTCGGCCAAGCCCGGATTGCCTACCTTCGCTGTCCGACTCGATCGGATTGCCATGAGAGAATTGGGCCTCAACAGCAACCAGCTTGCAAGTTCCTTGCGTGCTTTCGTTAATGGCGAAGTCGCAAGCTACTGGACGGCGAGCGATGGCGAGCAAGTGGAAGTCCTGCTGAGGCTGCCTAGCGAATCACGCGAGCGCATCGAACAGATTCGAGAGCTGCCCATCGCCTTTAGCAAGGAGGGTAAACCGATCCCACTCTCACGTATTGCAAGCGTCGACTCGGTCGATAATCCCGAGGTGATCAGGCGGCAGAATCTGCTTCGACGCGAGGCGATTTTCGCAGGCGTTCAAAACCGACCTGCCGGCGATGTCGGCGCCGACGTTCAAAAGCTGGTGCAGCAGACTCAACTACCCGAGGGCATGCGATTCGATGTTGGTGGCGCGACCAAGGAGCAACAAGAGGCCTTCGGTGCCATGCTTGGCGCGATGGCCCTTGCGATTATTTTCATTTACATCGTTCTAGCGAGTCAGTTTGGCAGCTTGATTCAGCCTTTCGCAATCATGGTCTCACTGCCGCTTTCGCTGATCGGTGTGGTGTTGGCGCTGCTGTTGTTTGGTTCAACGCTCAATGTGTTTTCAATGATCGGTCTGATCATGCTCATGGGGCTGGTGACCAAAAATGCAATTTTGCTCGTTGACTTTGCGAATCAGGCGCGCCGGGCAGGTGCAAGCTTGCGTGATGCGCTCTTGCAAGCTGGCCAGGTTCGGATGCGTCCGATCATGATGACGACCTTCGCCATGGTCTTCGGCATGCTGCCCCTAGCCCTGGCACTCAACGAGGGCGGCGAAATTCAAGCTCCCATGGGGCGTGCAATTATCGGCGGGGTCATTACCTCAACGCTGCTTACCCTGGTGGTTGTGCCAGTCATTTACTCTTATCTGGTTCGGGAAAAACCGCTGGCCGTAACATCTCGAGATGTCTGATCCCGTCTTCGAGATAGTAATCGCCCTGCGCAAGGAATCCATGCGTGGCATAAAAATTTTCCAAATGCGCCTGGGCACTGATTCTGATGGCCACACGTTCACGCGGTGCGCCTGCGATGAGATAAGCGCTGTCAATCGCTCGCCTTATAAGCTCATGGCCTAGACCTTTGCCGCGCTGTCTTTGCTCGACGGCCACGCGACCGATCGATGCTTCGGGATACTTTAGCCCTGGGGGCAGACAACGCGCGTAGGCCCATAAACGCCCTGACGGCCTGTCATAGCCAAGAAGGTGCAGTGCTTCAAGATCGAGATCATCCAAATCCTGATACACACAGGTCTGTTCGACCACGAAAATCGTTTGTCTCAACTGTAACAATTGGTAAAGCTGTCGAACTTCCAAGGCATCGAAACGCCTTCTCTGCCATTGGAGATTCATCTCATTTAAGCTTAGGGTATGGATATGACTATGGGCCTCGAGGCTATCACGTGCGAACAGCGATAAGCTCGGCGTGGAAGTTTCAAGGATGGCGCATGGTAGCCTCGGGTGGCGGCATCCAGTTCTTGCAAGCGGGACTGCTGCACCAGGCCTTTGGCGC
>OMIE01000004.1 GCA_900299025.1 Burkholderiaceae bacterium | reverse complement strand
GCATGGAGGGATCCTGAGCCAACTTCTTCTTAAAGTTGCGCAGTCCAGCTTCAAGCACGGGTACATCTTGTCTAAATTGGGCAAGGAGTATTTTCAGTACCGCATCCTCGCGACCTTTTCCAAGATCGTAGGCGCCCGCCACTTTGTAGTCACCACGCCCTGCGTCATACTTGGTGAGGAAGACCACAAACTCGCCTGACTCTTCCTCAGACTGGTCAGCAGATCGGTGTTGCCACACCTGCTGGTCGTAGTCAAAGGCATCTTTGGATGCGATGGCTGTCCATTTCATGAAGTCGCGTAAAACTTTCATACGCTTTTTACTCGTGGACTCGCCTTCTTTAGCTGCAAGCTGGCGTGCTTCAATGTCTCGGATCTTACTGACCCCTCCCCGACGCTTTAAGTAGGCAGGGATATCCTCAGCAGCCAGATCCTCCTCTTTGCAGACCTCAAGTACCTGAGCGTAGCGAGACGCTGAGCTCTTGTCCGCCCGAATCACAAAGCGCGCCATCACATTGATCGCCGTGGCGTCTGTGCGGATGCTCACCCCGGTCTTTTCTTTAAAGTCAGCTCGAATTGCAGCCAAGATCTCTTTGGCCTGCGGCTGCTGCTCGATGCGAGTGGCGATACTGTAGACCGCTGCCAACATGTCGTAGAGGTGTTGATTGCCGCGCTCGACCACCTCAACCTGATAGCGATTACCCTCTTGATAAAGATCTAGCGCCTCCTGCACAAAGCGATCAACAACGGGATCGCGCTTCTGCTTATCCGAGGGACGAACCACGAGCGATTGGTTGCTTGTGAAGGAAGGCGTAAATGCACTGAGATCGAAGGTTTCGATATCGAAGTCATCATCGGCCTGGGTATCTACTGCCATCATCACGGGGGGTGGTGCTTTTACGGTGTGGCGCAAGGCGCCATTAGGTTTGCTTTGCATATCCAAGTCCTTAAGAGTTGAGTTGCTAGACGGCACAGGTCCGTCCGCGCACAGACTAAGATTGAGCCGCGTTAATGCAGCGAGTTAGAGCGCTGCATTAACACTTTTTTATGGACGCTTAAAAAGATCAATCACTTAGCGACGTTCCTTGATCACCCCATTACCCCCAATAGTTGATCAGTACATTTGCTTAATCGGTTTATTCACAGCGAGGAAAGCCAGTGACTTAGCATTGATGAACAATCTCATACGATCCAATGAGCGACGTTTGAATCATGATGATCAACACAACCATCAGTGCTTCCCATATTTGTTGGATCGCACTTTTACGAGCTAGCGCCGATTATTGGTGGATCTGTATGGAGGATGGCGATTGCCTTGACCCAAGGCTTGTTCAGGTATGGAAAGATTTTGGGAACTTATTTCGATATGAAACCCTAAGCGACTGGTGGGAGGCACGCGGTCAGAACTGCTTTGAATCTCGCCAAGCATCGCTACCTGAGGTATCGGAAGTGTTTTTACCTGAGGGGCTAAGGTTGATCACAACCGCAACAAACAAGCGTGTGGCGCAGCGATTGCTATATGTATCGATCGATACCGACCTAGTCCTTAAACATCAGCATGCGGATCTTGGCAAAGCGCTTGCACTCCTTGCCAAGCAACATAAGCGCGAGACAAACACCATACGCTATCCCCTCATGCCCTTGGATAGCAAAAGCAGAAAGAAGCTTGTCCCTAGTTATCAAGCCATCGTGCTTGACCAGTATGCGCGAGGCTGCAGCACTGAAGAGCCTGCACATCGCTGGGGCTGCTATGAAATGGGACGCAAGCTTGGCATGGGATCAGATGCCCCCATAAGTAGAGCACTGAACCCGGACCGAGAACGCAAGCGCCAAGTCAATGTTCGCTCCCTTTTTTGCCAGGCAAAGAAAGGGGCGCAGGCACTAATCGCTAATGTTGAAATTGGCAGGTTTCCATCAAAGAAGGTCGTATCGCCAATGCCTCGATGGACTGATAGGCAGTATCAAAAGCGAAATCAAAGCCTTTGGCAAAACCGCTGGAGCATGCCTGCTTGGCTTGCAAAGGAGCAGCGCTTTTTTCTTGGCGCACAGGCAACGATTCAAAGTGTCCCCAACTACCTTAAAAGCCTTGCAGCCCTAGTATCGCTGGCGCCGCAAGGGCTTGGTATGTGAGCGTTATGAAAGTCCTTTGCGTTTTTCACGATAGATCCTTGCGTGAGCCTCCTCATCCCTTATGCGCTGACGATGCGCCTGAACCTCGGGATCATCTTCATCGATGAGGCCGACCGGCCGATAGCCCTCTAATACCTTGGCATTTAAGCGCCAAAAGGGGTTATCGGTCTCTGTGCGCATGGCTTGTTCGACCACAAGCTTTCGATCAACGCCCAGCGCATGCCTAAAGAAGAAGGCGTGGCGAACCATCTTCTTTAACCATTGGTTAGTTCAACAATTTGTGGCCGAGCAAAACGCGCTTGATCACTATCTTTTTGAGTGCGTTAAAACACATTTCCCTTTCGTCCTTCAACGTCACCACGTTCAGACGGCCTCGGGTCGGCCATCACGGGCCAAGGTGCTTGCACTGCTCTACCAAACGGGCGAGACCCAAGTGATGAATATCGTAAGGCGTGCGACCGCGGAGATGGGGTTCGAGCCGTTAGCCTGCGTCCACGATGCGATCTTCTTTAGGCATGCGCTGGGCGTTGATCGAAAGCTTGTGGTCGAACAAGCCATGCGCACAGAGACCGATAACCCCTTTT
>OMIE01000003.1 GCA_900299025.1 Burkholderiaceae bacterium | reverse complement strand
TCCGGGCAAGTGCTGACGCATGAACGCCGCAACGCGCTCGAGTGAAAAATCATAAGCATGGGTCATGAACCAAGCCTGCCATGCTTGGGGGTGCACCGAGAGACGGCGAAGACCCTCGGGGCGGTGGAAAGTAAGGCAGATTCCGTGCTTTCCATCACGGCTCATGGAGTTGCAGAACGCATCACGGCCCCTTCTCAGTCCTGCAAAACCAGCGCACGCTCACATCTGCCAGGCTAGTGAACCAATAAGAAAATGGAGAGGGGTGTCTACTGCAGGATCGGAGCGCTCCAGCCAAACTCACGAATGCTTGCGGCAATCTGCGCCACCTGTGCATCCGAATGCTGCCTGGCATTGCGGGCATAGGGGATTAGCACATCGATTGCGCAGTATTAGAGTTTGATGGGGTTCATGATGTCCTGACATGAAAAACCCGCTTGGCAGCAGTTGGTACATGGGGCGGGCTTCAAGCCAGGAATCATCGCACTAGGTCGCGAGAATTCGATCTACATCAATTTTTTTAGCCGAAATTCCTTGTCTGAACTGCATGATTGTTTTGCTGACGCCATCCTCAAATTCGGTCCAATCAATCGGACCTATGGCACCGTGGAGCGCGCTTGCATCAATGTGGCCAGGAGCGCCGATCTTCTGGTCTGCAATCGTAATAGTCCCCGTTGATTCGTTGGCCACCTTACTGATCGCGCGCACTACCTCATTCATCGACACTGAGCTACCCCCAAGGTTGTATACCTCAGCCCCAGACAGACCAGCACGTGACGCTTGTATAAAAGCCATAGCTGCATCGTCAGCGTATTGATACATGACCGTGTCATTAAAGCTGATTTGGTATGGCTTTCCGGCGGCCGCCGCAAGCATCGCTTTCGTGGGCGTTGATGTCATACCCTGATCACGGCCAGGTCCATAGACTACACATGGCCGAAGCCCTACGCTTGGGATACCGTAGTCCTGCCAGTAAATTTTGGCCATGCCTTCAACAGCTTGTTTATGAACGCCATACAAGTTCATGGGAGATAAGGCTGAATCATGGCTAAGGAGGCCGTCCGGGTAGTGCTCAGGGGGCCCATAGACCCCCGTTGAACTCGCATAGACAAAGCCCTTGATTTGATCAGAGTGTCTGCGAATCGTTTCAAAAACAACAGCACTCCCTACAGCATTAACTTTCAGACCTTGGATTGGGTCAGCCTTTACGAAGGGAACTTGGAACGCTGCAAGATGAATCACGTGGGTAATACCCAGACTCGAAACCTTTTCATCGAAAAAGCGACTGTCGGTGATATCCCCTTCCAAAAAGTTGACCCTGGCGAGTTGCTCCTGACGCATGATCAGCTCTAGTCTTTTGGGTGTCGCTGCCAAATCGTAAGCCCAGACCGGAATTGCTTCGTCAACCAGTCGTTTGACCGTCCAAGCGCCCACGCAACCCAAGGCACCTGTAACAAGAAACCGCTCCGTCATTGCTGAGCTCCTATTTAAAACGATCCAGTTATCACCATGATGACCTAAGCCTAAATCGGTGTCCAACGTCAAACTATAGGATCAAAAATTTTATTGCCGACATATCTGACTCTCACCACAAATGAACCAGCATCACCAAAGGGGGTTGGCTAGACTGACCGCCGATTCGATGCGCCTCATCATTAGAACAATACTTCTAATGAGTAAAACGCCTTCTGCACCCCAGACCAAAGACCAATTCAAGTTAGGGCGAAGATCGCCGGCGTTTCATTCACTCGCGTCTTACTGCATCATAGCTTTGACATGCCCAATATCAGTGCAATAGATTCCTATATGAAAGCGCTCTGCGGATGAACTTACCAAGAAAGAATCGTGAAAAGGAATAAGGGTGTAGCGTCCAAAGCGCTTGCCACGCTTTGAAAAGCCGGCAAGCAAAGATTCATGCTCCAACGCTGAACTATAGAGCGTCTTCCGACACCTCGCTGGTCAAAGTCGCATCAACACATGCAAGCTATGTCCGCTAAAAGGGTTAGCTCAGTACAAGCCATTTTGCGTTCCCCTGGGTTTATATTGATTGGAACACAGCCTTTAACGGGTAAGCGTGCGATCGTTCCCGGTTGCTCAAAGCCTGGCAAGCAACATGATCTCGCAGCCTGATCCATTGTCAGTACGGCCTGCCAGGCTGCCCTGCAGGGCAGCTACGCCATGTTCGTTGACCTAAAGTCAGCGTCTCAAATAGCCGTATTTTCTTTATGACAACGATGTGGGCGGCATAGCGTCACCACCTCAAGGTCGGATCTACGGCACCCAAACAACGGCAAGGGAGGTTGTGATGAACAGAATCGAACGTTACGCGGCAACCATGGCCCCGCCGAGCCTGATTCTGCCCGACTATCAACGGTTTCGCATCGATGGCCAACGCATCGGCGAGCAAAGTAAGGCAATGGCCGCAAAACTTCCTCAACCAGAACCGGCAGCCATCATCGCGATCTCGAGAGTATCCGCTTCCATGCCTCAAGTCGCTAGCCTTAACGAAATGAGCCAATCGACCTAAGCCTTTACAGGTCTGAGGGATGGAGCGTTGAGCCGCTGAAAATCCAATCCAGTTACCGTTTGCTCGCGAACCGGTCGCTCTTGGAATCGTTTCCTGGGGCGGAGTCGATAAAATCGACGTTACAGATACTGATCTCCTGACCCCTGAAAAACTTGTCGAGTTCGCGAACAACTCACTTAAGTCCGGCCAGTAACTGGTCGGCAAGGCTACCCGGACTGTTCCAAGACTTAAACATCGTGAGGGTTGCCTGAGCAAAGGCACTGTGATCGTCAGTGGTCTTGCGCGGTTTTGGGGTACTGCTTTAG
>OMIE01000002.1 GCA_900299025.1 Burkholderiaceae bacterium | reverse complement strand
GTGTATAAGAGACAGTGCACCAGCCAAGGCATTTGTCTCGGTGGGACAAACGACTGCCATCGGCAAAGGCTGCAGGGGCCTAACCTTTTCAAGCAAGTGCTCAAAGTGCCGGTGCCTTTGCACGACGAGTCCTGGCAAGGCAATATTGGCCTCAATATGTGTTGAGGGTGCGCTAACAAGCGCTTCGCCGCTCACAATCAAGGCGTCATCGACAAGTCGATGCACCGTGGTTTGCAAGAGCACCAACCCATCGGCCTGCTTTTCGATGACCTTCACCCGACAGATAAGTTCTTCACCAGCATGGGCCCGCTCGTGAAACTCTAGATGTTGGCGCCTGTAAAGCGTACCTGCACCTGGAAGCTGGGTGCCCAGGACCGCTGAAATCAAGGAAGCAACGAATAGGCCTGGCGCAACCCGCTGTTGGGTATTCGAAGACGACGCAAGCTCCTGTGGTTCGGACCATTTGGCATCGCTCAGATGCAAGGGATTATAATTTCCAGAACACGCCGCAAAAGCAAACAGATCATCGGTTGTGATGAGGCGCTTGATCTCAGCCGATTCGCCAGGCTCAAGCTCTGCAAAGGTGCGGTTCATCAGGCGCATCAAACCCTCCTGGTACTTTTGCCTTTGGCAGGCTTTCGAGCGCTAGTCGCACGTGGCGCCTTTGGGATCGCTGCTTCAAGAGCCTCGCTTTCATGATGATCCTCGCTTATCAGCGCGCGATACAAATCGGTATGGCGACGGGGGCTTGCATGAAGTGGATTTTCTAGAACATTTTCAATGTTGGTATGAAGATCGAGCACCTGCCTAAATCGTTTTAACAAATGGATCGTATCAGCTGACATCTCATCGACCGAACCTGGAATGTATTGCACCAATTGCACTGCGAGTTCGCGCTCGGCGGGATCATGGATCAAGCCTGCGAGGGTTTCAATGGCAAGCTCAGGCTCAAAACTTGCGATGATGGTTTGCTGGTGGATGATCATGGCACGGCGCTCTGCACCAAGCGACTTAAAGGGCTCATCCATGGTTAGCACCTGGCTGGAGCGCTCAAGGCGGTCACGGCGAACCTGACCACGATTGTCCGCCAGCAAAACAAGCATACGAATCACGGCTTCGGCAAAGCCACCTTGCTCGATCGCCTCAAGCGCTTTCGCTACCTCAGGAAGGCCTCTTACTTCATCGCCGGTTTTCAGGGTTCGACGCGACTCATGGGTTTTGCCAAAAGCTCTACCCCAGGGTGTGGACCAAAAACCATAGAACGCAAGCTCATAACCCATGTCGCGGGTATCGCGATAAAAATCAATCATTTGTTCAGTTGCCTGAACCCAAAGCGACTCTGCGGCCACAAAGGGATTGTCCTCAGCTGCCTTATGACGGTTTTCCTTCACCCGACTTGCGGCTGCTGCTACGGGTGCCATCAGCGGGTTTTTGGTCGAGAGCATGGCACGACTGAGTCGTTGGGGGTGTGCTGCGCGGGAAAGCTCAGCCGAGGTATGCGTAACACCTGCCTTGACCCATGGACGAAGCAGTGCGTCATACATTTGAGCCTGAACTTCAGACGTACGGGCCACCGCGGCAAAGGGCCGCTCATCAGCAACCCCATCATCAAGGGCACGTATGTCGTCCATGGTACGCTCGGAAAAACTCACGGTGAAACGCTTTTTGCCGTCGACTTCTTTGATATCTTCGATTTGCATCTCATACAGCCCAGGTGCCAGGGCTTCAATCGTCTCAAGGGTTGAAGCGACCTCGCTATGCTCTTTATTAGCGATTTGCGATGACACGAAAATACCGAGATGGCCGACCTGCTCGTGCACCATGTAAATGATGCGCTGCCCACGGATGCGAATTTCTCCAACGTCGGCATAAGTATCGACAATCCAGTTGAGTGCTTGTTGTGGCGGAGTGATATTGTCGCCATGGCTTGCAAAAACGATGATGGGCGCCCTGATGGCCTTTAGATCAACCGGGCGACCCGGTTCGAGGCGCGCTTCATTCTTGGTCAGGCGATTACCAACGAAAAGCTGCTCAACAATCCAGCGAATTTCAGCCTCGTTGAGTAGGAAAAATCCGCCCCACCAGGTTTCAAATTCCAGAAAGGCCTCATCGCCTTTATCAATATCACGATAAAGATCAGTATATTTTCTAAAAAGGGTGCGTGCTGGATTCAATAGTTCGAAATTCTGTACTAAATGCGCACCGTCGAACTTTCCACCACCCAGGTCTGAGAGCATCATCGGAATCCATGTACCACCGAGCACGCCTGCGTTGTAACGCATCGGATTTTCGCCAACCTTGCCTGCCCAGGGCGTGACCGGGGCGCCATTGATCACGATCGGGCCCGTAAGGTCGGTATTGCTCGCGGCAAGCAATAGCGTCGCCCAACCACCCTGACAGTTACCAGTGACCACAGGCTTTGGTGCATCGGGGTGTAAACGCATAACCTCGCGTACAAAAGCTGCCTCGGTCCGAGTCACGTATGAGAGAAACTGTCCGGGCTCGGGATCGCGACGAAAGGCGACAAAATACACAGGGTGATGTTCGCGAAGGGCCACACCCACTTGAGAGTCGGTCTTAAAGCCACCAATACCTGGTCCGTGGCCAGCACGAGGATCGATAACGATATAAGGCCGACGGCTGTTGTCGATCGTAATGCCTTCAGGAGGCAGAATTTTAAGGAGCTGGTAATTTGATGGATACTTTTGATCACGACCGTCCATGACGATCTCATAATCATAAGCAAGTACAGGGGGGCAACCCTTCGCTTCATGTTCTAGAAAGATATCACCGCGTTTGCGCAGGGTATCCATCGTGAGGCAGGCCCGTTCTGTGGCATCAAGCAGGTATTTTCCCCAGTCAGCCCAAAGCGACCCCTGTTGCTGAGCAAGATTCATAGCGCTTGCAAGCGCCTCGCTGTTTTTCATCAGTTCAGCACTGCGTTTACCGTGAACATCACGGATCCGTTGTGCGTTTCGGCTGGCTGCTGTGTTCAGTATATCGCTGCTACCCACGCCAGCCTTCAGCTCGGATTCGCTGTCTTGCATCGAGCGGCGCCACAAATCGAACACATCATTCAGTTGCCTTGCAAAACTCGATGGATCGGCAGCAAGATGGTCGAAAATATTACTCATTGCGAAACTTCCTATAACGCTCTGTTAATGGATGCTCTTAGCCGAGTCAAGGCACTAGGCCATATGATGCAGACCGGCATCCACATAAATCACATCACCCGTCATACCCGAGGCCGCGCCGCCGACCAAAAAGGCCACCACACGCCCTACTTC
>OMIE01000001.1 GCA_900299025.1 Burkholderiaceae bacterium | reverse complement strand
GAGAATGAGGAAAGCTTGGTTCCCTTAAAGGCCAATCTTTTCTACAGTCTCTGATTTGAATTTTCTAGGATCAGATCATGCAGCCCGTTTTCGTCCGCCGTATCTCGACAACAGTATTAGCCTTTACTGCCTTTATCACCCTGTCTACGTTCTTTACAGTACGTGCATCAGAGGTAACGCTACTGAATGTGTCCTACGATGTTTCCAGAGAGTTCTACAAGGATATCAACCCTGCATTCGCGGCCCACTATAAGAAAACATCAGGCAAGGATGTAAAAGTCGATCAATCCCACGCTGGTTCTAGTGCGCAGGCTCGTGCCGTGGCCGATGGCCTAGAAGCTGACGTCGTCACAATGAACACCACCACAGACATTGAGTTTCTTGCTGGCCGGGGGGTTGTTGCTGCTGATTGGTCGAAGCGCTTTCCACATGGCGCAGCACCTACGACGTCTACAATGCTCTTCTTGGTTCGAAACGGAAATCCCAAGAACATCCGGGACTGGGCCGATTTGATCAAACCGGGGGTCCAGGTGGTTTTGGTGAACCCCAAGACAGGTGGCAATGGCCGCATGGCCTACCTTGCGGCATGGGGACACATTCTCGAGAAGGGCGGTACCGCTAAGCAAGCCGAGGACTTCGTCACCAAGCTTTATAAAAACGTTCCTGTTCTTGCCAAGGGTGGACGCGACGCAACTGGAGTTTTCCTTCAGCGTGGCATCGGCGATGTGCTGATCACCTTCGAATCGGAGGTTATATCGGTTGATCGAGAGTTTGGCGCAGGGAAGGTTGATGCGATTCACCCGTCGGCAAGTATTGTTGCCGAGAACCCTGTTGCTGTTGTTGAGCGAACGGTTGCCAAGCGTGGCACTGTCGATGCAGCGAAGGCATACCTCGATTTCCTTTACTCTGAGCAGGCTCAGGAGATTGCCGCGAAACATGGCATTCGACCAAGGAGCGAGGCCGTGCTGAAACGTTACTCAAGCACATTCAAGCCGCTCACGCTTTTCACTGTCGCCAAGCATTTTGGTTCCCTCTCAGAGGCCCAGAAGGTTCACTTTAACGACGGTGCTAAGTTCGACCAGCTCTATACGGTTGGTAAGTAGATGGCGGCATCAAGACGGGTGTTGCCTGGGTTTAATCTCACCCTTGGCTACACCCTTTTTTACCTCAGCGTTATTGTTTTGATTCCCCTTACAGCGCTGATTTTCAAGACACTCAGCCTGACCTGGGATCAGTTCATGGGGGCCGTCTCTGCACCGAGGGTCATGGCGTCGTATCGATTAACCTTTGGCGCATCACTCATTGCAGCCTGCGTGAATGCCGTTTTCGGCCTGCTCATCGCATGGGTTCTCGTGCGCTACACATTCCCGGCAAAGAAGATTGTCGATGCGCTGGTCGACCTTCCTTTCGCTCTGCCAACAGCCGTCGCTGGAATCGCCCTGACAGCACTGCTGGCAGGCAACGGCTGGGTGGGCCAGTACTTCGAGCCATTGGGCATAAAGCTTGCGTTTAGTCCGAATGGGGTTGTTATCGCCTTGATCTTTATCGGGTTGCCCTTCGTTGTTCGTACCGTTCAGCCTGTACTGGAAGACCTTGAGAAGGAACTCGAAGAAGCGGCAGCTTGTCTCGGTGCGTCCAGGCTTCAGACGTTCATCAAGGTCATCTTCCCCGCTATCTTCCCCGCGTTGAGCACAGGCTTTGCGATGGCCTTCGCACGGGCCGTTGGCGAATACGGCTCCGTCATATTCATTGCAGGCAACATGCCGATGGTCTCCGAGATCACCCCGCTTATCATCATCGGGAAGCTCGAGCAGTATGACTACGCGGGAGCAACCGCTGTTGCGACGGTCATGCTGGTGATCTCTTTTGTCATGCTCCTTGTGATTAACGCACTGCAGGGCTGGCAGCGTAAGCAGACTGGAGCAGCCCAATGAGTCAGCTAACAGTCGCGCGTCGGCGCGCAATCTCTACCACCGAATCTCCTTGGATTCAGGCAGTTCTTATCGCTATAGCCTTAGTCTTCATTGCTCTTTTTCTTGTTCTGCCGCTTGCAGCAGTGTTCGCAGAAGCCCTCAGGAAGGGGCTCGGTGCCTATTGGCTTGCACTTTTGGAGCCGGATGCATGGGCTGCCATTAGGCTCACGCTACTTACTGCAGTCGTTGCTGTGCCTTTAAACCTTGTGTTTGGGGTTGCTGCTGCATGGGCGATCGCGAAGTATGAGTTTCGAGGAAAGTCATTTCTTACAACGCTTATTGATTTACCCTTTTCTGTATCCCCAATCGTAGCAGGCCTCATCTACGTACTTGTGTTTGGTGCCCAGGGGTGGTTCGGGCCATGGCTTGCCGAGAAGAACATCAAGATTATTTTTGCAGTGCCTGGAATCATTCTGGCAACAATCTTTGTTACTTTCCCGTTCATTGCCCGAGAGCTTATCCCGCTCATGCAAAGTCAGGGTAGTGAGGAGGAGCAGGCGGCAATCGTACTTGGTGCTTCGGGCTGGCAAACCTTCTGGAGGGTGACACTCCCTAACATCAAATGGGGCCTGATCTATGGCGTCATTCTCTGTAACGCCCGCGCCATGGGCGAGTTTGGCGCGGTCTCGGTTGTTTCTGGCCATATTCGCGGGCAGACGAACACCATGCCCCTGCATGTAGAAATTTTGTATAACGAGTACCAGTCTGTTGCCGCTTTCGCTGTGGCGTCTCTCCTGGCTTTGCTTGCCTTGGTCACCCTTGCAATCAAGACATGGGTCGAGTGGCGGCACGCCGCCGAGATGAGAGAACTGTCGCAGCTCCCCCCGGAGCGTCCAATGAACACCGTTCCAATTGCCCAGTGAATGGATACCTTATGAGTATTGAGATCAAGAACATATCAAAGCGATTTGGCAATTTTCAGGCCCTTCATGACGTGAGTCTCGCGATCGACTCTGGCGAATTGCTTGCGCTGCTAGGGCCGTCAGGCTGTGGCAAGACTACACTTTTGCGGATCATCGCCGGGTTAGAGTCCGCAGACGAGGGGATCGTTCTATTTTCTGGGGAGGATGCTACTGATCTGCACGCCCGTGACCGTCAGGTAGGGTTTGTATTTCAGCATTACGCCCTCTTTCGGCATATGACAATATTCGAGAATGTTGCGTTTGGCTTGAGGGTAAAGCGTAAGGCTGACCGCCCTAGCGAATCCCAGATTAAGAAGAAGGTCACCGACCTACTTCATCTAGTCCAGCTCGATTGGCTTGCTGACCGTTATCCGTGGCAGCTATCGGGTGGCCAACGTCAGCGAATCGCCCTGGCGCGCGCACTTGCTGTAGAGCCAAAGGTGCTTTTGCTTGATGAGCCCTTCGGTGCACTTGATGCAAAGGTTCGCAAAGAATTGCGTCGCTGGTTGCGGAGACTCCACGACGATCTTCACGTTACGACGATCTTCGTAACACACGATCAAGAGGAGGCCTTGGAAGTCTCTGACCGTGTTGTGTTAATGAATTCCGGCGTTATTGAACAGGTTGGTACGCCTAATGACGTCTGGGAGCACCCAGCCAGTTCATTTGTCTATGGCTTCTTGGGAAACGTCAACCTGTTTCATGGCCGGGCACATCAGGGAGAGATGAGTGTTGGTGGAATTCAGATACCCACGCCAGAGCATCAAGGGGGCGAGGCCCGTCGGGCCCAGGCGTATGTTCGCCCGCATGAGCTTCAGATTGATCGCTATGTTGAGGGTGCCTCTGGCATTGACTCAAGGGTCCATCGCGCAATCGTGGTAGGCCCGATTGCTCGTATTGAACTAAACACGCAGGTCAATAACGCCGAGGGTATTCCCGAGACGATCGAAGTCCAATTGCTTGCGGAGGAGTATAGGGACCTTAAGCTACAGGAAGGAGACCGTGTTTTGGTTTATCCCAAGCGTGCACGGGTTTTTGTTGAGTGAAGGCATCCTAAGGGGTTCGTTAGCTCTTATCGCTGCTTGACGATAGTTCTAATAGCTTGCCTCATTAAGGCGTGCTCCAAAAGTGCCTTATCAAGGCTTATATCAATCTCGGGATGGGATTCGCGCCAATGCTGAAGCCGAGTTGGTACATCGACTTCGAGATGAAACCCTCCGGAAATCAATAACGGTTGAATATGGATCGTCTGACATTTCTGTGTGAACAAGACATCAAGTACGTCTTCCAGCAAGGGCTCGCAGTGTTCAATGAATGCCAACCTAATCACGGGCAATTCAGGGTCTGTTTGAAGATCAGCGATAAATCGATCGAAGGGTTCCCTCCAAGCGGTGTTCTTTGAGCCGTGTGCTAGTAAAACGATTGCAGGGCGCTGATGGTCTTGAAGCGCTTTTGATGAGTTCATCCGTTTGCAGCTTCCCAAAAAGTACCTTGATCTACGCCCTGCGGTAATTCGGCGAAAACAGGCTCGCAGACAGTGCTAACAACCTCACCGATAATGATGCAGACAGGACCCAAGCCAAGTTCGCGCTGATCAAGACTCAATTGCTCCAAAGTGCAAAGTCTGACAGCGCCACCAAGCGAAGCCGATTCAACAAGACCGACCGGTGTTTGAGGTGACTTACCTGCATGCATGAGCCTGCGAGCAAGCGTATGACGATCGTTCCATGCCATGTACATGACAACCGTGTCGCCAGCAAGCGCAGCTTCAAGCCAATGATGATCTTGCTCAAATCCCTGACCGATAGCGGGCGTAAGAAAGGTCACCGATCGCGAAACGCCTCGCCTTGTTAAGCTGATCCCAAGTGTGCTTGCCGCTGCGCTCGCCGCTGTAACGCCGGGCACGACGGTGGCTTTGATGCCGACATTGCGAAGTGCATCCAGTTCTTCAGTGAGTCGTCCGAAAATACTTGGATCACCGCCCTTTAATCGGACGACCGAGTAACCTCGGCGTACATAGCTGACGATGGTTTGGTTGATAAAGTTTTGAACAGGAGAGGATTTATTCGCCCGCTTGCCCACGCTTATCCAACTTGCTTGTGGTGCTAACGATTTAAAGCCTTCGAAGTCTATGAGGGCATCGTAAAGCACAATTTGAGCTTCTTGGAGTGCGCGCAAGCCAGCAATCGTTAAGAGATCGGGGTGACCTGGTCCCGCACCCACAAAGCAAATCGAGCCAACTTGAGTTTGTGACATCGTTGTAGGGTCGATCAAGCTAGGATTGATAGCGAACGCTGTCACGCTGCTATGCCCATGACTTGCCTTGTTGCGTCTACCTTCTCCTTAGGGAATCGCTCATCGCCAGCGCTCACTTGATATTCATGACTGAATGGAAACAGCAGATCCCTAAGTTCATCGCTCGCTTGTCGCTCTATGACCGAATCAGTACGATCGAGAAGGTGAGCGTAGCGAAATCCACAACGTCGTAGGAAATAGAGCATATCTTCATGAATATGTCCGATTGCATAAAGCTCGATCCTCGGGTACTTCTCGCGAAGTCTGCACGCGAGTGAATAGCCACGTCCATCATTGACGCGACCAAAATGCAAACCTACTGCTTCGTCGGGATTGAGGGTGCTAAGCCATGGGCGTTCAACATCGCTTGCGTCAAAGCATTGTTCTGGGGTCTTAGCTGCACAAAGGCGAGCATTCGCAAGATCAATCATCAGGGTCGTCATGCCTGCTCCAGCGTTGAAGCTGCCATGCTTGGCGGTGAAACCTTTTGTCTGACAGCGTTGGCAGCCTCGATAAAGACGGCTGGCCCTAAACGCTGTAACGCTTGGTGAAATGTTTCACCCTGGAGTCGTGATTCAAGGTATTCATCAAGAATTGCTTCGACGGCATCCGGAATCTCAGCTTCCGAAAAGGCCCGACCAACAATCTTCCCAAGAGAAGCACGGTCACCGTGGCCCGAGTGCCCGCCGAGCAACAACTGGTAAAACGCCGCACCGTCCTTATCAACACCTAAGATGCCAATATGACCGATATGATGGTGTCCACAACTATTCATGCATCCAGATATCTTGAGCTCTAGGGGGCCAAGATTTTCTTGTTCGTCCAAGTTTGCATAACGATTTGCGATTTCATCGGCAATGGGTAGTGATCGCGCATTAGCTAGTGCGCAGAAGTCACCGCCTGGGCAAGCAACCATGTCTCCGATCAGTCCCTGAATCGGTTGGGCAAAACCGATGGGCTGGAGCGCTTCGTAAAGCTCGGCCAGCTTCGCGCTTGGAACAGCTGGAAAGACAAGGTCCTGCGAATGGGTTACTCGCAAGAAGCCCTGACTGAAT